>JBBQAD010000233.1:0-6088 GCA_038315885.1 Fibrobacteria bacterium
CGAAGGGTTCGTACTGAACCTTGTTCTGCCCGAAGCCTTCTGCCTGCTTAGTAAAGAATGCCAGCGTAAGGAGCAGGATGGAAAAAAGTGTAGTCACGCGAATACCCATTCTTGCATTCGGAGGATAGCCTTTGCTAGTTCCAAAGTCTGCAAATTCTCGTTTTGTGCCCTGACAATCAACTTGCGTAACACGTTCACTCCAATTTGTCCGGGGGCAATTGGTGACTCACCTAAGAAACCATAGGTCCAGTTTGCGCCTAAGATCGGACTTAAAGCCCGTGAAACGCTTCCCAAGAGGCCCATAGATATTGCGCAGGCTGGTCCATTAAAAATCGCCCGTGGCTCTGAAAAAGTCTGGGAAAAACGCAGTAAGTTTATCAACTCGTCTTGGGATTGACAGCAAACAGCCCACTTGACGGCATCCGCTTCTTTTTCATTAAATTGCTGAAGAAGATGTTGATACTGAGCCAAGGTATAAGCACTTGAAAAGTTATGGTGGGAAAGCAGAAGTCCGCCTCCCTTGCTTCTGGGGCCTTGTAACAAAGCGCGTGGTAGCAATTCTTCACACTCAAGTTCCCAATCGATCCACTGAATCGGTAATTTACTGGCTAAAATGGTTTCAATTGAATGGATACGGGACTTCCAGTTTTGATCTGGCCAGCGTCCCCCATCTCTTTGCAATCGATGGGTCAGAATCATGGGCTTAAAAGCCTTTCCATCCCAGCCATCGCTCCAATGCTCTAGAATAAATTGAAGCCGTTTTTCAGAAAAAAGATCCACTCTAAATTCCCAGAGATCACACAAATAGGCCTGTGATAAAGGCTGCATAGATTCACAAGTCTCGGGCTCCAGGATGCCGATGAGAGTGGGCTCGCGTTGGTTTTTAGTAGTTTGGCCCACAGTGGCTGCTAAATTTATAAAAGAGAAGCGTCCGATAGCACTTATCTATTTGATTCTTCTTTTCAGTTTGGGTTTGAGTCTGGGATTTAGCCAGGCTGTGAATGTTGATAATACCCAGAAAAAGGATAGGGTAGCAGAAAGTACTAAGACTCGATACCCTTTTAGGAAACAAGCCGACAAAGCTCTTTGGTCCAACAGGGCATTGTTGCTAGCCTCCGATACTGCGATTCAGGAAGGCTTAGACGCTATTTCTCTGCAACAGTATTCCAAGGCCGAAGGTCTCTTTACGAAGCTGGTAGAAAAGCAGCTCAATCCAAACATTGCACTTTTTTTTCTAAGCATGGTTCGACTCGCTCAATTCGACGATTTGGGTGATACCAGCGCCCTCCATCAGACCGAGGAGTCGCTCGATTCATTATTAAAAATGATTTCTATTCATGAGCTTATCGGTTTGGGTGGCTTTCAAGATTCCGCAGCGGCACAAAGCTTCTTAGGGCTAGTGTATTTGCAACACAGTTATACTCTGGTTGCGCTTCATCATTCCCTTTCGGCAGCGCTTGCAGCACGCAAAGGCAATACCTTACTCAGCCAAAACCCTGGCATTTTGGAAGCGAAGGCCTATGATCTTCTTTTTCAATACTACAAGTCACAACTGCTCAAGGGGGTTTCGTGGCTGCCCTTTGTTGCGAAAACGGATCCATCGCAGCTAGCCTATTTAGAATCGGTGTTTCGCCGCTCACCTTACTTTTCTGAAGCGCTCAGACTCTCTCTCATCTGGCTGTATTTTGATGCGGGTCGCTACCGCGATGGCTTGCGATTAAGCGAAGAAACTCTGCAAAAATACCCAAAAAACCGTGTTTATAGCCAAATTAAAGCCGATATGCTGAGCAAATTAGGACTAAATGATTCCGCAGCTCAGCTGTATTTGATATCACTTAAAGACTATCAAAACTTACGTGAACAACAGTTAAAGCCAGGTAACTTACCCATACGAGAGTGCAGTGCAATTGGAAATTTGGTGCGAATCAATGCTGCATTGGGGTATCCTATTAAAGCGAAGCAATACAAGACTATGTTCTTTAAAAGTTGTTCAGCTGAACTTAAACCTTGGATGCCAAACAGTCTTTTACAGGATCTTAAACGTTATGAATCATTTTAAGTCAGTTTGTTGCTATTTTTGCGCGCGATTTCGGGTGTCAACAAATTTTTCTTCACCGATCATTTCACCCTTTTAGAGGAGCTTTTTCTCTTTTATGTTTGACGAAAACAGTCCCACAGCGGATGAATCATCCCCGGCGGCTCAGGTACAATCCAAAACCAGCAAAGCCACCTTAGAAACATTAAAATCTGTAACCATTCGTTTTGCAGGTGATTCAGGCGACGGCATGCAGATTACGGGCGACCAATTTACAGATGCTTCGGCAATTTATGGAAATGATCTGGCTACATTGCCCGATTATCCCGCTGAGATCAAGGCCCCTGCGGGAAGTGTAGCAGGTGTCAGTTCATTTCAAATTCATTTTTCTTCCGAAGACATCAAGACTCCCGGTGATGATCTCAATGTATTAGTGGCCATGAATGCTGCTGCTCTAAAAGCCAATATCCGTGATTTACAAGAGGGCGGAATTGTTGTCGTTAATGAAGCTGGCTTTCAAGAACGCGACTTAAGCAAAGCAGAGTTACATAGCAATCCGCTTGAAGATGGTACACTGGCAGGTTTTAGAGTTATTCGGGCCGATCTCTCACAACTAACTATTAATGCTGTAAAAGATACCGGTGTTAAAGGCAAGAGTGCGGAGCGCTGCAAGAATTTTTTTACCTTGGGAATGATGTACTGGCTCTATGACAGGCCCGTAGAAACCACCTTAAACTGGTTAGATCAAAAGTACGGACCCAAAACCAAATACAAAGACAAGCCTGAAATTGCCGAATCCAATAAAGCGGCCTTAATTGCCGGTTACAACTATGCTGATACAGTCGAACTATTTACCAGTCACTATCGGGTCGAAAAAGCCAAACTTCCTCCCGGACTTTACCGCAAAGTCTCCGGTAATGAAGCGACGGTATTGGGACTTTTGGCCGCGTCCCAATTGTCGGGAAAAGAAATTTTTTATGGAAGCTATCCGATTACGCCTGCCTCGGATATTTTGCATCAACTAGCCAAACACAAGAATTTTGGAGTCAAGACTTTTCAGGCCGAAGATGAAATTGCCGCCATTTGTTCTTCTATCGGTGCTAGCTATGCTGGTTCACTCGGTGTTACAGCTTCTTCGGGTCCTGGAATTGCTCTGAAACTCGAAGCCATGAATCTGGCTCTAATAACAGAGCTGCCTTTAGTTATTATCGACGTGCAGCGTGGAGGCCCCTCAACCGGGCTGCCCACTAAAACCGAACAAAGTGATCTTCTAATGGCCTATGGTGGCCGTAGTGGAGATAGCCCCATCCCCATTCTAGCGGCTCATTCACCCGGTCATTGTTTTTATATGGCCTATGAAGCTTGCCGTATTGCTCTTAAATATATGACTCCAGTTATGTTACTCACCGATGGCTACATTGCCAACGGCTCTGAACCCTGGTTGATTCCTGATGTAGACACATTGCCTAAGATTGAAGTTCCTCTGGCCAAAGTTGGCGAAGAGTTCATGCCCTATCTGCGAAATCCCGAAACCTTGGCGCGTAAATGGGCGACTCCCGGCATGCCAGGATTCGAACACCGAATCGGCGGATTGGAGAAACAAGACATCACCGGCGAAGTGTCATACGACCCCGATAATCATCACAAAATGACCCAACTGCGTAAGGACAAAGTAGCTGGTATTGCCAAAGACATTCCAGAAGCCACTGTTACAGGTGTCCTTGGTTCTGATACACTCGTTCTTTCCTGGGGTGGGCCCTATGGTACGGTATCAACAGCAGTTGAGACGCTTGTTGCCCAGGGAAAGAAACTGGCCCACATCCACCTAGACTATATCAATCCATTTCCGAGAAATCTGGAATCGGTTATTCGAGACCACAAAAAAATTATTGTGCCCGAATTAAATACTGGGCAGCTATCCAAACTGATCTCAGCCATATTTGGTGTACCCACTCGGTCCATTAACCAAGTTCGAGGAAAACCCTTTAAAGTATCTCTGTTGTTATCTGAAATAACCAGACTAATGGAGCAAGCATGAGCCCTGTAACTGAAGCCATTCCGCTAACAAGAAAAGACTTTGTTTCTCCCGCTGCGGTGCGTTGGTGCCCTGGCTGTGGAGATTATTCCATTCTTTCGGTGATGCAATCGGTACTGCCTGAATTAGGTATTCCGAAAGAGAAAATTGTTTTCGTATCGGGGATTGGATGCTCTAGCCGCTTTCCCTATTACATGAATACATATGGATTCCATACTATCCATGGGCGAGCCCCCGCCATTGCTACTGGTGTGAAACTAGCCAACCCAGAATTACAGACCTGGGTCATTACCGGTGATGGTGATGCTTTAAGCATTGGTGGCAACCATTTCATCCATGCCTTACGCCGCAACCAGGATTTGAAAATCATTTTGTTTAACAACAAAATTTATGGTTTAACCAAGGGTCAATATTCACCGACCTCTGACCCAGGCACAGTTACCAGTTCAAGCCCATTCGGTGCCATCGATCATCCCCTCTCACCCCTTAGTTTGGCACTGGGTGCAGAAGCAACTTTTATCGCCCGCACAGCTGATAACGACGTCAAGCACATGACCGAAGTATTTCGGGCTGCTGCTGCACACAAAGGAACCGCCCTAGTTGAAGTGTTACAAAACTGCGTGGTTTTTGCAGACAAAGTGTGGGATGGAGCGGTCAGCCGAACCAATCGGCAAGACGGTATGTTATATCTGAAGCACGGTGAACCCATGCGTTTTGGTAAAGAGTTAGAAAAGGGAATTACACTAAACGGTCTAACACCGGTTATTAAAACCAATGCCGACGAAAAAGAAATTCTAGTTCATGATGAAGCCGAGAAGACCAGTGCTTTAGCTTATATGTTATCAAGATTCCAACATCCTGAATTCCCCATTCCTGTCGGCATCTTGCGCTGTATCGATAAGCCGGTCTATACCGAAGGCTTACTGGCTCAAATAAACAAGGCTCAAGAAAAGGGTAAAGGCGATATTCGCAAGTTGCTGCGTTCGGGTGGAACTTGGATGATGAACTAGCTAGCCATACTTTGCACGCGAGAGCATCAAAATTGCACGCGTGTGCCCAATCATTTTTTAAGAACATGCCCTTTCTAAAGGGCATTTTTCATTTATATAAAGTATTGTTCTTTAACTTTATTCTTACGGGGGACAAATGATACAAGTTACAGTATGGGGTGAAAATGTTCACGAACATAAATCGGAACTGATTCGCGAAATATATCCGACAGGAATGCACGGCTCCATTGCCGAAGGTCTTAATGAAGATTCTGAACTAAGTGCCAGAACCGCTACCCTTGATCAACCCGAACATGGTTTGACAGAAGACGTATTGGCACAAACCGATGTACTCACTTGGTGGGGACATATGGCCCATCATAAAGTGGATGATGCCATTGTCGAACGTGTGCAAAAAAGAGTCCTAGAAGGTATGGGACTTATTGTATTACATAGCGGTCATTATTCCAAAATATTTAAACGATTACTGGGGACGACCTGTTCGCTCACTTGGCGAGAGGAAGGAGAAAAAGAAAGACTATGGGTAACCAATCCGGGTCACCCGATAACAAAGGGTATTGATCGGTTTTTTGAAATTCCCAATCATGAAATGTATGGCGAACCTTTCGGCATTCCTGCTCCCGATGAACAAGTGTTTATCAGCTGGTATGAAGGCGGCGAAGTGTTTCGTTCGGGCTGTACATTTTTTCGCGGAGCCGGAAAAATATTTTACTTCTCACCGGGCCATGAAACCTATCCTGTGTATCATCAAAAAGAAATCAAATTAATCCTGAAAAATGCAGTGAAGTGGGCGAAGTCTTCAGGGGAGATTTGGAAAGATACCTGTCCAAAGATGACTGAAATTGAAAAATTAGTACACAAAGATGCCAAAGAGCTTTGGGAACAAGGGAAACAAGGTTAAGCGAACAAAATTGGAATTATTTTTTTAGCATGACAAATGAACTTGCGAAATACATGTGCTGAATAAACTTCCTATTAAAGATGTATTCAGCCAAATGTTACATTCTT
>JBBQAD010000241.1:0-5858 GCA_038315885.1 Fibrobacteria bacterium
AGCCTCGACAACAGCAAGTGGAAGACCTCCACGCCGACGAAGATGGCGATCGGCATGATCGTCCTCGGTCTCGGCTTCATGGTCCTGTTCGCGGGGCAAAAGCTCGCCGCCGCGAGCGGAACGAAGGCGAGCCCGGCCTGGCTCGTCGCGGTCTACACCATCCACACGACCGGCGAGCTCTGCCTCTCGCCGATCGGTCTCTCCATGGTCACGAAGCTCGCGCCACCGCGCGTCTCGTCCCTCGCGATGGGCTCTGGCTCTTCTCTTCGGCGGTCGCGAACTACCTCGCGGGCATCCTCGAGTCCGTCCTGACGAAGCACGACGTCCCGATCTACGGGTTCCTCGCCGCAAGCTCGATCGCCAATCTGAAGAAAACTTCCGTAGAATCCCACCAGCATGTAAACAATAGTGGGTAAGCGTCCCAGATACCAACCTTGTTTCCAATTGAGTTGCAGTTCTGAACTGACTGTAGCAGATTGCTTCAGGAGCGATTTTTGGAAGTAACCCTTCCCATCCCCTGCAGAGTTTCCCACTTTTCCATAAGAATCCATAAAAATCAAAACGGACAAAACTATGATCAAAATGGCAATCAACAGCTTTAATTGTTCATCGGGAATACGCACCGCTAAAAAGGAGCCTGCCAAAGCACCCACGATGACTGGGGGAGCGATTCGCAAAGCCTGTGCAAATGGAAAATAGCCTTTCTTTTTTAGACCTAAGACAGAACTTAACATTCCCGGTGAGAGACCCAGGCGATTCGTACCGTTGGCAACTGAAGCTGGTAATCCAAAAAAAAGCAGAATCGGAAGGCTTAACATCGAGCCCCCTCCAGCAATTGAATTAACGAAAGCTGTAAAAATCCCAATGAGGATCAATGCCAAGAAATGGAGGCTGCTCAATATCATAGTAAAACCTGAATTTATATATTGCCCGGACGATGAGATGGCAATTCAGTTCCAGAATCCAGTGCCAAATAATTTACCCTGTTCAGCCTGAGTAAATAATTGAAGTCTGGCCTGCACTCTAGCTTCCTAATATCCCTGGTTAGGTTGATGATTGTATTAATTCTGGGAATTTGTATTAGCCCGGCTTTCACAAGAGACCGTTTACCCATTGGACCACAACAATCTCAAGCCGCCCATCGCATTTTGGATTATGTCTATTCGGGAAATAAAGAGGCTGCAAAAAATAAGCTACGTGAACTAGAAAAATTGGAATCTGCAAAGGAACTTCCTCCAATCAGCGCTCTCATTGTTCTATCGGCATACTCCTATTGGATGCATACTGCCTCCTATAGTTCACAAAAAGAATTACAACAGTTAAAATCAGAAGCCCAAGAATTAGCGACTAAGGCTTTGAAAAAATGCGAACATATCCTTCAGCGAGATCCCAATAACGCGCTTTATTTATTGATTCAAGGGGGAATTCTCGGTTTTCTAGCAAGCCTCGCTGTCGACGAATCGCCACTCTTTGCCCTGCGCCAGGGTTACAAATCTGTCAAAATTCTGGAACGAGTGTTACAGATAGCTCCGGAGATCACGGATGCTCATCTGGCTCTTGGGATTTTTTACTGTGCCGTTTCAAATTCTCCCGCTTTTGTACGCACGGCCCTAAAAGCGATGGGCATCCGGGTTTCGGCAGGCATCGGATTGAAACACTTACGAATGGCCGCCTATCATGGACAATTTTCCAATGTCTTAGCCCAAATTTTTCTGATACGCTTTCTCTCACCCTATGTTAACGAACTACATCGGGAGAAGACCACTATCTTCATTGCTTTGGAAAGGCGCTATCCTGGCAATGCTTATTTCACCTTCTTGAGAAATGATGAGGACTTAGCATTTCATAGTGAAGAGCTTTTTAACAATAAACGGAAGTTTGAAATCGAAAAAAAAATACGCCGCTTCAACAGTGTGACTATTTCGGATAGGCGATTTATTAATCTGGTCAAGTGGCAGTATTCCCTTTTTCCCACTGCCAGAACACAGGCTGAGATGCTCCCCGATATCAGGAACGATCATCCACTCTTCCGTTATTACCCCACTTATGTAGAAACCCTGCGTTTCAAATATGCACTGGAAAAAGAAAAAAAGTTGCTGGTCGAACAGGATAAGCTAAGACTGATGCAAAAACGATGTTTACAATTATTAGATAAGTCGGAAATGGATAACTACAAAAAATCCTTTTTTTCTTGGCATTTGCGGGACGGCTTATCCATGGATTAGAGATTCTCCTTTTTTTTCACAATGGATACACATTGATAGGCTTGCGCCCAGGCCAAATCGCGATTCACTAAGTGCGCTAAACATTGCGATTCCAGTCGCATCCAATCTGCGTCACTTAATTTTTTATGCATCACAGACATTAATTTTTCATCCTTCTCATTCGAAAGATTTGAAGCTGTAGAAAACCACTCCATTACACTGCGTCTTGAGAAGCGACGACGGCTATGCAATTCAATTTCACTGATTTCAATCTGCAGAGAGGAGTCAAGCTCTGCTATTTCCTTTTCTATAGGGCTTACTTTGTTCTCTTTGTGATGCGAAGCATGAAATTCGCCTTCAATGCTTCTCAAATTTTGAGTAAAAGGAGTTGCCTCTGCTGAAGCTTCCAATAAAGAAGAAAGAGCTGGAGATTTACCCATATTTGGCCAAACCAATAAGGCGTTGCCACCTTCCCTAAGATTTATTGTCAACAGTTCTGACAGACTTTGCGTCCAACTGGGAATTTTAAAATAACCGAGTATCACATCAAATTTAAGAGACGAATTTCCAAGGGAAAGGAACTGTTTCACTAGGCTGTCAATATTCCCTACTAGCCATTGCGGCCGGTTTAGGGGATGGAACTGATTGCACCAATGCTCTAGAGTTTCCAGGGCCTTGGCATTCTCACAGCGCGACCAAACTCCTCCTGATGGGCAGCGTCGCAGCGCCTCCCAAGTCAGAAAGGAACTGTGTCCACTGAGGTCAAGCAGCAAATCGTCCCTAGCTGGTTTTGCACTTGCAAAAATTGCTTTTCTCAATTCGCCTAATTGTTCACTGCTACTCTCCAGTGCTCGCCGTAACCATGGGTCGCTCACTTTGACATCGGAGCCGCCCACCTGGTTTTCATTTTCAAAACTGGCCCAATGTAACTCTCTTTTTCGCTCAACCTCCTCGCGTAGCTCTCCCTCATAGCCAATTTCTGACGGCTGATAGAAGATACGGCCTTGTAGAGATTTGGGAAGATACTGCTGGGCTACCCAGTGATCTTTAAAGGCATGGGGATAGAGATAGCCTTTGCCGTGACCCAAATCATCTCCATCCCTATTTCCGTCGCGTAAATGATTGGGTACTTCATCCTGACTCTCTTTTTCAATTTGTTTAGCCGCGTCAAAATAAGCCAAGCTGGAATTAGACTTGGGAGCCGTGGCCAAATAAAGACAAGCTTGACTTAAGTGAAACTGTCCTTCGGGCATTCCCACATAATCAAAGGCGGCAGCAGCACTGGAAACTACCTGCAGGGCGCGAGGGTCGGCAAGACCCACATCTTCGGAAGCAAATATCAACATACGCCTGAATAAAAAACGGGGGTCTTCCCCACCATAAATCATTTTAGCCATCCAATAAAGGGCCGCATCGGGATCAGAACCTCGCATCGATTTGATAAAGGCTGAGATTGTATCATAGTGAGCATCGCCATCTTTGTCATATAGCACAGCTCTTTTTTGAATGCTCTCTTCAGCGACGGGTAGAGAAATGTGTATCTCTCCATTTTCAGTTGGCGTTGTCGTGATTACAGACAACTCTAGGGCATTGAGGCAAGCCCGAGCATCACCGTTACTCACACGAACCAAGTGTAACAGTGCATCGTCTTGAAGCACGACATTTAATTTTCCAAAGCCGCGCTCGGAATCCGCTATGGCGGCCAGCATTAATTTTCGTAAATCCCCCTCTTCAAGGGAACGCAGTTGAAAGATTCGTGAACGGGAGACCAGAGCTTTATTGACCTCACAAGAGGGATGCTCCGTAGTGGCCCCAATAAGGCTACGCGCACCATTTTCTACGTGGGGAAGCAGCGCATCTTGTTGAGCTTTATTAAATCGATGCACCTCATCGATAAAAAGAATGGTTTTGCGCCCCTGGTAGCGCCGTGCTTCCCCCGCTTGGGCGATTGCTTCTCGAATTTCTTTAACACCAGCGAGCACAGCATTAATGGCAATAAATTGAGCCTTGGTCGTATTTGCGATAATGCGCGCCAGAGTGGTTTTGCCGGTTCCAGGCGGTCCATAAAACAGCAGGGAGCTCAACTGATCGGCTTCTATAGCTCGCCTTAGCAGTCTTCCCTGACCGAGTATATGTTCTTGCCCGATAAATTCTTCCAATTTACGGGGACGCATGCGTGCGGCCAAAGGGCCCTCTTTAGCCAAAGAACCAGATTCAGCCTCTTCAAAGAGATTCATCGAATAAATTTAGTTGCTGCTGAGCTCCCAGGATTCGCGCTATTTATGGCTATGGGAGGTTTTGCCTGCTATTTTAAAGGCATGAAGGCAAAACAGCTCTTGAGCGTACAAACATTTCTGCTCGGCATATTTTGCCTTTCCCCACTTTGGTCTCAGGATGTTTCACTAGATAAAATCCAATCGAAAATGCGCCAACGTTTTACAGAGCTCTGTGGAAAAATGGATGTTCCCATCATTAAAGCAGAAGAGTTAATGGAATGGGAAAAGCAGGATTCGGTAATATTGATTGATGTTCGGGAAGCAAAGGAACAAAAGGTATCCATGTTACCAAATGCTTTAAGTACCAAAGAATTTGCAGAAAAATACCGAAAGGGCCTCCCCGATGCAGCGAAAATTGTAGTCTACTGTACCATCGGCTATCGCAGCGGCAAATATGCGGAAGAATTACAATCTAAAGGAATCAAAGCCTATAATCTGATGGGCGGTGTGCTTGCTTGGAGCCACGCCCACGGTTCCTTTTTGACTCGCGACACAGCTGGCAAACTGGATACCACTTTGGAAGTGCACGTCTATTCCAAGGAGTGGAATTTTTTAAGCCCAGATTACAAAGCCATTTACTGAAAAATGAAATCAAATAACATCAGTGATTTTTCCTAAGCCATTGACTCCAGCATTTCTTCGGTAACTCGATATTTCATCGGCTCTCCCTTTGACCAGCGCTTGAATTCATCCATGGCGTAATCGGCCATTCGCGCTGTTTCATCGCCCATCGAACCAGCAATATGCGGTGTCAAGAAGACATTGGTCATAGCATACATGGGACTAGTAGGTGAGGGAGGCTCTGGGTCGGTTACATCTAATAAGGCACAAATATCGAGCCTTTTTTGCAATACCTCAATCATAGCCTTTTCATCCAGGGTGGCTCCGCGACCCGTATTGATAAAGGTGGCGTTTTCACGCATCGATGCAAAGTGGTGACCTTTAAGCATCTGTTGCGTACTGGGTAAATTAGCGAGATGATTGCTTACAACCAATGCCCCTGAAAAAGCCTCTTCCAAACTCACCCGTTTAGCTCCCAACTGGCTGAGGCGCTCATCGGTGATATACTTATCAAAAACCCATACAGGAACATTTAATCCACGTAACAACTCTGCAACCATTGTTCCTATCATACCACAACCCAGTAAAGCTACCGGTTCAATGAAAATACCGGGAGCATCTAATTTTTTTTGACGTCCGCGATTCTCCGGTGAGTTGTGCCGCAATAAGTTTTGATAGTAACACTTAAGCGACAGTAGAGATTGGCTCAAAGTGTATTGCGCAACAGGGACGGCATTGGCCCCCCAGGCGCTCATCAATACAATCCCTTTTTTTAATAGCGGTCTGGCAAAGGCCTGTACTGTACCGGCTCCATAAA
>JBBQAD010000040.1:0-12404 GCA_038315885.1 Fibrobacteria bacterium
CCATGCTTCCAGTGAGCCAGGCACTTGATCGCGAACCCATAGTGCCTCATTCACATCTTTTTTCAGATAAGCTCTCAACAAATGGGGACGGATGGCCATCGGCCTTTCTGCGATTAATTGATCAAGATCGCTGATGGCCGCTGCTGTTTGAGATGTGCCTATTTTTTGTAGGGCTGAAAAATATTTTCCTTCTATTACTGTACCGCTAAAATCGGCACTTTCGCCCTTTTCCATCTTCATTAAGGCTTGTAAATACTTTGCACCTTCGGGTAAACGGCTACCTAGTCGGCTCAAGAATGTCTCAACCGCTGCAAAGCCACCGTGTCGATAGGCTGTATTGGCCATCGAAAGAATGACATCGGGATCGTCACTCTCTTTAACACTCTCCACGTTTCCCAGTACCGCCAATGAATTCAGCATCCACCATTTATTTTGACTGTTCTCGAGTTCATAGTTGAATTTCCAACGACTATCTAAGTTGAAGCGGCTAGGCGACAATTGATTTCCATTGGGTCCCCTGTACTCATAGGCTGTAGCACCGCTGAGTTCAGCGCTGGCCAAGACAGAATCGAAGCGTGCCCGGTTATCTTCATAAACCAGAGGAAGCTTTATGTTACACAGTTCTTTACCCAAGCTGACGACGCGCAAGCCCTGACTAAATGCTCCACTCAGAACCTGAGTTGGTCCACACACTTGTTCACTTTGCAAGGCATTGTTATTCGAACCATACTCAAAAACCGAGATTAACAGCGGCCGCGTAGAAATAAGTTTGTAGTTAGAACCCTCCACACCTATCGCCAAGAATTCATTAGCATAGGCTACCTTGCCAATATTTCTTGCCATAAAGTAGCGGTACTCCATCTTAAGCGGCTCAAAGGCCGGAACAAAATGCCCGGGAGCTTCAAAAACAACGTCGGTCGAACCCCAGATTTCCAAAGGCCCATCGGGATAAATCTTCAAACCTGGCACTTTAGTCTGATCTGTAACTCTCAGGTGATTGGCATTGGCTCCGGGGTAATACAGACCAGCAAAAGGATATTGGGGGTAAAGAGCAAAAAGCGAATTGGCCGGAAAATTCTTGGGATAGCCCGAGCTTTGATAATCTGTAATGTTACTCGCTCCGTGACTGATACCATATTTGCTTGGAAAGAGCCATTCGTGCGAGCCTTCATCAGGAAAAAGCGCGTCATTCCATAGTCGACTATTGCGCCGCAGGGGATTTTGATTATCAGCCACATAACGAACACTGAAGGCAATATCACCTGGTTTAAGCGAGACAACACTGCTTAAGGGCCTATCGCCGTAGCGACCTAAAAACAACATGTCTGCTAATTGCTGATGCTGATCGAATCGAAGGCTCATAATTACATCGACGCTCCCATCGGCGTTTTTGGAGATGTAATAACCGGCTTTATTGATCAGATTGCCCTCATCATCCAAAGTGGGTGTTCCTGCTTCGTAGAAAGGAAAACTGGGTTCAACTCCGCCCACATCCTGCCAAGCGGGGTTGGCATTACCTGGATTATCCATAACTGCAAAAACCTGGCGCTCCGGTTTAGTGGTTTTATCAAGCACCCTTAAAACACGCATTCCCAGTTCAGGTGCCACTGTGACATTGATCAGACCATTATCCAGGTATATCACCTTAAAACTTTTCTGAATGATATTGCCGTTTTTCATATTGTTAAAGGCAGCTACTTTATTATTTCCCATCCAGGAATAAGAACTTGTACCATTGGCTGCGCGCAAACGCATCGATAGGGTTTCTGTACCTTCTGTTACAGTTACAGCTGCTGGCCGTGATAATCCTGTTGGGTACAAGGTTGCCACTACCCCATAGCTGGTATCTCGAATGACGGGAAATTCTCCCATACCGAAGCCGGAGGCTGTTGCTGAAAAAGTTAGTACAGCCGAATTCTTTCCCAAAACTCCATGTTTCTCTGTCCAGTCTAGGCTGGCGGGAACATGTAACTGTCCGTTTTGGGCAGCACAGGTTGCCACCTTCATGTGCTTGCCAGCTTGAATCTGTAAGAGATAAACGCCTGTTGCCAGGCCACCCTTGGTAGCAAGTGGTAATACTGTCTCACTTCCGTTAGAGATAAAAGGGCTAAGCAGCTCGCGACGGCGCCCATTGAGATCAAGCAGATGAACACTCACCTTTTCTCCCCGAGGAGCTTGAATTCTGACTTCGTTAAGGCCTCCATTCAGGCTTAAATTCTGCTTTTGCATTTCAATTCCTGTAGCTGTCAGAGAGAGCAAAAGAAAGTCTCCATTGTCATCGGCTGTGGTCGTCTCTCCGCTTGAAAGGCTTAAGCTTGCCTTTGGGACCGCCTTGCCGAATGGATCGACAACTGTACCTCGGACAAGTACGGCCGCATTTAGCATTGCGGTACAAAAAAGGAATGAAAGCATGGGAACAAAAAACTGTTTTCGCATGATAATGAACCTCTGGAACATTGTATCCCAAGTGAGTGTCACATGCACCTTAAAAGCTTAGGTCGAAAGCGTAGGCAGGAAATCCAACTCTTTTAGAGACCCATTTTAAAAGCATCCAACAATCAATCTTCAACAATTACTCAAAAATGGCCTTAAATAACTCAATAAGGCCGGATTACAGCAGTTTAGGGACGAGGGGATTTATGTCGCAAATATACACCAGGTCGGTGTTTACGCAAGCAGGTTTTCTAAAAAAGATGCCAAGACTGCCAAAGCTGCCAGGATTATTTTTTTCGCAGTGCCTTTTGAATTGTCACAGTTTTCATGGGAACGTTTTGATACATATCACGATTGGATGTCTCTAATTTAGCGATGGCATCAACCACTTCCATTCCCTTCGTCACGCGAGCATAAACCGCATAACCGAAATCGCGGGTACCATGATCGAGCATGGCATTATCCACCAGGTTGATAAAAAACTGAGAGGTGGCACTGTTTTTATCAGGACGGCGAGCCATGGATAGGCTTCCACGTTTGTTGAGTAGCCCATTATCGGCCTCATTCACAATCGGATCGCGAGTCGATTTTTGATTCAGTGTTGAATCAAATCCTCCACCTTGTATCACAAATCCCGGTACCACGCGATGAAAAATGGTTCCGTTGTAGAAACCAGAATCCACATAAGCCAAAAAATTGGCTACCGTCACCGGCGCCTCTTCAGGCAATAATTCGATTGTGAGGTTTCCCATATTGGTTTGCATCTCTACAAAGGGGTTTTTCTTTTTCCCTTCGGCCTGAAGCAGTGTTACAGTCAATAAAAATCCACTAAAAAAAATCGCAACTGAGTGAAAAGCATTTTGTCTTGCTAAGATTGTCATTTTAGGGTGAAGTGCTTTGATTATCATTCGTATTCCCTTTTCAAAATCCGTAATAGAACACCCAAAATACCAAAGCATTCGAAGAAAACGAAGCCAGGCTATTTATTGTCCTTAAATTGTAGTCCCGAACTAGAAGCCTCTAATGGAAAGTGTGATCATAGTGACTGTAAATACAATCAATGACACTGGAAAACCAGCCTTTAAAAAATCACTAAAACGATAGCCGCCAGGACCCATAACCATCAAATTGGTTTGGTAGCCCAGTGGTGTCATAAAACTTGCCGAGGCAGCGATTGCTACCGCAATGGCAAAGGTATGAGGTGCATAATTCATTGCCTTGGCAGTGCTAACGGCAATTGGTAACATGACCAAGGCAGCTGCATTATTTGTGACCAATTCGGTTAAGAGTACTGTTGATAGATAAATAGCAGCCAGAATTCCGATCGGTCCCAAACTTGGCCCTAGGTACTCACTCAGTGGCAGCAGCATTTGAGCCAAAATACCGGCCAAACCGCTGTTTTCTACAGCCTTGCCGATTCCTAAAGCCGCGGCAATCACTAACAATACCGGAAGATTAAGCGCCTGACCTGCACTGCGCGGATCGAGAACCCTTCCCAGAATAATGGCAAGCGCACCAGCAAAAGTAGCTGTTACCATGGGTATGATTCCGAGAGCAGAGACTACAATAACCACCAAGAGAATCAGAGCACTGTAGATTATCTTGAAAGACGAAAAGTTGGATGCTTCTATTGCTCCTGCTTTACGAGGTGAAACCAAAAAAAATTCATTTCGATCTTGATTCCACCGGGAATCAAAATCTTCATGGGCTTCGATTAGCAGAAGATCACCGGCCTCTAAGGAAATTTGTCCCAGGGCGCCCTCCAACTGGGCATCCTGGCGCTGAATAGCTAAGACTACTCCCTGATAACGATCCCGAAAGCGGGCATCCTTTAGAGTTTTTCCCACCAAACGTGAACTTTTTGAAAGAACCGCCTCAAAGATGGGGAAACCCTGGTCGTCTTTTTTTTCTCTCAGGATCACTTTTTCCAAACCCCTTCGCTGTAACAAGTTTTCCAATAAATTAAGCTCGCCGACAAAGGTGAGTATATCACCTGCCTGCAAAATTTCATTGGGAGAAGAGGGAACTAGGTGTTCGCCGCGTTGTAGATGCGCCAGGTAGGCTTTTCCCAAGGCCCTTAATCCTGCTTGTTCCAAAGTGCAGCCTACAAACGGAGAGGGATTGGATATCTTCACTTCAAATAGACAGTTTTTTAATCCCGCATCTTTGCCGCTTCCCGGGGCCCGGCGCTCCGGAAGAAAACGATGGCCGACTGTAACGAAGTAGACAATGGTTAGCAGGGCTGCCGGTAAGGCTACCGGTGTCAATTCAAAAAAAGAAAGTTCGGGAAGTCCAGAGGCCCGGAGCCATCCTGAAACCACTAAATTGGTTGAGGTACCGATAAGAGTAATTGTCCCGCCTAAAATCGTGGCATAGGATAGAGGAATTAACAGTTTCGAGGGAGCAATGCCATTTCGCTCAGCCCACTTCTGCACCCTCGGTGTTAACATGGCTACGATGGGAGTATTGTTTAAAAAAGCAGAAAGTCCCACGCAGCTGAACATAAGACGCAGCAACATAAGGGGAGTTTTCTTATTACCAGTAAACAGGAGGCGATCGAGTTGAGATAATGCTCCAGAGCGCTGAACGCCCTCGGCCAGAATAAACAAAAAGGCCACTGAAAGCAGCGCAGGATTTGATAAGCCACTAAATGCCTCGGAGGGATTCAGAATGCCTGCAAAAACCAGGCTCGCCAGTGATACAACTATAACCAGTTCAGAGCGCCATTGACCCCGAATCAGGCAATATAACATCACCAGCACAACTCCAAGGGTGAATGTAGGCCGCCAATAGAGTAATAGAAACTGTATCATTTCTCATCTTCCCGGTTTTCCGAAGAATTAAGTTCAGTCCGAACTGCCTTGGGAAAAATAAAATGAATCAATTTTCCTCGCTTTTCTCTTATCTTTTTCCAGGTCGGAATATCCAAATGGATACAAACTCCCCCTGCTGTGGGGATGCTTTCCACAATCGCTTCGACCAGATAATTCGATAACAAAGTCAAACCGGGGTTATGTCCCATGATAGCGACCTTATTCCAATTTTCTTTAAAGCCGCGAATAACACTCAAGAGCTGAGGTAAGGGCGCCTCGTAAATTTTTTCATTAAAAACCAGGTCTTCAAATCGCAAGCCAAAGCTGGGTGCCATTAACCTTAAGGTTTCCTGAGTACGCAGTGATGGACTCGATACAATGGTGTCGACTGAAAAATCCAATTCAAGCAGATGCTTTGCCATAAATGGGGAATCGTCAATTCCGCGCTTGCTGAGCGGTCTATGAAAGTCGTCCAATATTTTATTTCGCCAACTTGATTTGGCATGGCGAAGTAGCCAGAGAATCTTCATGATGTCAAAATATATGCAATTGTTGCAATGTCACTCCCTAGTAAAACACTATGTTAACCTTATTGCCTGGGGAGAGAAAAAAAGAAGGAAGCGCCTTCGTCAACATGACCCTGGGCCCACACCCGTCCACCATGTCGCAGAATTACCCGTTTTACAATCGCTATGCCAAATCCTGAAGCCGGAAATTGTTGCTGGGAATGTAATCGTTGAAAAACTTCAAATAGTATAGGATCATAGGTCTCATCAAAACCGGCCCTACTATCGCTGATACTATAAACCAGAAAATCGGCTTGAGTTTCACAAGAAACCCGCCCCATTGGATGTAAAACTTTTAAGCTGAACTTAGCTGCATTGGATATTACTCAGTCAAGACAGAGCTGTTCCATTCGCAATAAGGGCCATTCCAATACTGCTTCCGGACTTCGCTAAAGCGTCCTAAAGACTCACGAAACCCAAGTTTAAATAGTGATTCGTTAGATGAATGTCTACAAGGGGGTTTTATAAACAATAAAATCCCAACTCTGCAGCGGGGAAAAATTCTGGTTTTCGCTCTAACTTTACCGCAACCCAATTCTGCCCACGTCGTTCCACTTCGATACGAACGCTTTTCCAGGCTGCATCAACAAGATTCTCAGCCACCCCAAAACGGCGGCCTCCCCACTCAGATTCTTGAATTCCCTCACTTTTAAGCAGTTCTTCAGCCATGCGCGCCACATCTGCAGGCTGTACGTGCTCACATCCTCCTTCTTTCATTATTCCTCCTTGTACCGAAACTAAAGCTAGTTCTGGCAGATTTTACTCTCCATGTCCTAAATTAAGTGCGAACTTCAAACTTTGTGGTATTTTATGTCCGAGCGGGTCTTTATAAACCCAGTCTAAGTGGAGTGATCATGAGAACTAAAATTAAAGCCTTTGTCTATCTGGTTTCCCTTTTTCTGATGAACAGTTCTGTATCTGCAGCTCAAAAGGAAAATGTTAAGGTGCAGGGCCCGGAGCAACTGGCGGGTTCGGTTGACTGGAAAAATTTTAGCAAGGGACTCGAAAGTGCTAAAAAGGGCAAAAAATATGTCTTTGTCGATGTCTATGCCGATTGGTGTGGCTATTGTCACCAGATGGAAGCGAGCACCTTCGTTGAACCCAAGGTTATGCAGGAGCTTAAGAAAAACTTTGTAGCGGTCAAGTTTGATTCAGAAAGTCAGGACATGGTGAAGTGGGACAAGCAGGAAATGAGTCAATCCGAGCTGGCAGGCTATTGGGGTGTTTCAAGTCTACCTACTTTATTGTTTTTTAGTGCCAGTGGTGAACTGATTGGAAGCTATCCCGGCTATGCTGATGCAGAACTGTTTATGAAATTACTCACTTATGTTTCTTCGGGTTCACGAGAAAAGGGTGTTCCATTTGATCAATATATGGAAGCCTTATAAACAATTCGTACCGGTAAAGTTTGTAATCGTAAACAGTCGAGTAAATCTATCCCCTCATCGATCGCATCATGGTTGTTTCACTTTCGCCTCTGTTTAAGGCTGATAAGTAACGATCATAGGCGCGGATAATCTCTTCATGCCTAAATAGACCCAGTATTTCACTCTGGGCACTCAAGACTGGTAACTGGTTGGCGCCCGATTCCAAGAAAACCTGCAATGCCCGATGCAAATCGGTATCCAGAGAAAGGGAACGCGGCGTATTCATTAAATCCTCAGCGATTAACAAATTCTCTACCGAAGGTTCGACGAAAGCTTCGCGCAGAACTTTCGCATGAATTAACCCACAAAGCTTTCCGTTTACATCAAGCACCGGAAAACAATCTTCATCCCCGCTTTGAAACAGCGATCTAAGTTCGGGGAGCGTCGTTCCATGTTTTACAGAGGGAAAGCGTCTGTTTGGCGTGAAGACTTGGCTCACCTTCAAGTCTCGCAAGACATCAACAGTCATTTCACTACGGTGAGCTGGGGATTCAAAACGATTTATCTTTTGAGTGGTATATATAGACAAGCGTTTCGATAACACGATATGAATTGTAGAAGCCAATAGCAGCGGCGCAAGTAATCCATAATTACCTGTCATCTCACACACCATGATAACACCGGCAATGGGAGCCTTAGCTGCCCCGGCAAAGAAAGAACCCATGCCTACCAACACAAAGGCCTGCGGCTCTGTAATGGAGTGCGGTGCAATTAAGTGAAACACATAGCCAAGAAATCCCCCAAACATGCCTCCGATAAAAAGTGAAGGTCCGAACAGACCCCCTGAACCTCCAGAACCAATTGTGAGTGATGTAGTCAATATTTTAAATAGAGCAAAGACAATCAATATTGGTCCAACATGACTGGTACTGGCCGCTTCCAACAAATATTCCCAGCCCGTTGCCACCGCTTGAGGACAGATGTATCCAATCAAACCGACCCCTAATCCACCAAGCATGGGTTTCCAAAGAGCGGGAATCTTTAATTTTGCAAAGCGGCTGCAGGCTTCGCGGTAGACATAGATATACAATCGGGAGGCGGGGGCACAAAGTGCGCCTAGCACCGCACAAAAAATAAGATGAAGGGGTTTGTTTAAGTCATACAGTGGTAAAAGCATATAGGGAGCGGAGCCCGGCATCAAAACTGAAAAAGTCGCAAAAGCCACAATGGAAGCTATAATACTGGGCATAAAAGCATCGGATTCAAAATCTTCGTGGTAGAGAATTTCACAGGCGGTTAAGGCCCCACCTAGAGGAGCTCGGAAAATGGCTCCCAAACCTGCAGAGGTTCCAGCCAAAAGAAGCTGACGACGAACCCTATCAGGGGCTTTTAACCATTCGCCTACTGCCGAGCCAAGCCCGCCCCCAATTTGAGCAATTGGACCCTCTTGTCCCGCGCTGCCGCCTGAACCAATGGTTAAGATGGAAGCAAGTGCTTTGACTAAGGGCACACGCGATCGGATGCGTCCCCCCTTATTATGAAAGGCATCGACTAGAGCATCTGTGCCTGGCCCAGAAGCCTCAGCAGCAAATTTGTTAACAAGAAAGCTCGAAGCCAAAGCCCCTGCTGCCGGAATAAGAAAAAACATCCAGGGTGGAAGTAATCCGTCGCCATAGAGATACTTGCCGGTAAAAGGGAAACCTCCGATTTGGCGCAGCAATAAAAACTTCACATAGTCGAGAGCATGATGGAAGGCGAAGGCGGTGATTCCGCCGGCAAAGCCGATGATGACCGCCCAAAAAAGTAAATGTCCTGCTCCACCGCGCAGGCGAAGCGCTAGCAAAAGCGACTTCAAACGGGCAACGCTAAGGCCATCCCTCAAAATCAATTTTACGTGTGATATCAGTCTTTTAATCACTTTTACAGTGTCTATCAATACTTTTGAAGGTCAATAACGTCCTTAGCCAACCCGCTTATGCAATATCTTTCCAACTTCAGCATTTGCAGAAATCAGAACAAATCTTGCTTCAAGGCATTTTTGGAGTCGGACTTAATTTTCACTCTTGGAATAAGAACAAAAAGTCGTATTGATTTAACTCTTTTTTTGAATCATCCATCTTGGCTATTCACCTGATAAACTCAATGCATTTTGCGATCCCTCTCTCGCGTATTCAAGGCTTATATTTCTTGACCTAATAGAAAAAAATGGGACCTGAAGCATGGGAGAGATGATGACTAATCAAACAAACTCTAGCACTGATAAGGCTGATAATTCCTCGACAAACACCAAAGCAGCTTCTAGCTCAACCCAGAGTTACCAAAACCCGCTTATTGAACGCTATGCTTCTCAAAAAATGAGTCATTTATTTTCAGCACAATTCAAATTCCAAACCTGGCGTCAGTTATGGCTTTGGTTGGCAGAGGGTGAGAAGGAATTAGGCATCGTCATCAGCCAGGAACAACTCGATGAGCTCCGTAACCATTTAAGCGACATCAACTTTGAGGTGGCCAAGGAAAGAGAGAGACAGGTTCGACACGATGTCATGTCCCATGTCTATGCCTATGGCGTGCAATGCCCCAAGGCTGCGGGCATCATTCATTTAGGCGCTACTTCGGCTTATGTGGGAGACAACACGGATCTGATACAGATGCGGGAAGCCCTTAAATTGGTCCGCTTGCGGCTGCTTAAAGTTTGTGATGTACTGGGACGCTTTGCCTTGCAATACAAATCTTTGCCCACCCTAGGCTTCACCCATTTTCAACCCGCCCAATTGACGACCGTTGGCAAACGGGCGTGTTTGTGGCTGCAAGATTTTGTTCTCGATCTTGAGGAACTCGATTTTCTGATTGATACACTTCCCTTTCGGGGAGTAAAAGGCACCACGGGTACACAGGCAAGCTTTTTGGAACTCTTCGAAGGAGATCACAAAAAAGTGCGACAACTCGATGAAATGGTAACACAAAAAGCGGGATTCAAACGCAAGCTAACCATTACGGGTCAAACCTATACCCGAAAGTTGGATGCAAAAGTGTTATATGCACTCTCCAACATCTCCCAAAGTCTGGCCAAATTTTCTACGGATATGCGTCTACTACAAAACCTAAAAGAAATTGAGGAACCTTTTGAAAAAGACCAAATTGGTTCTTCTGCGATGGCCTACAAACGAAATCCAATGCGATGTGAACGCATCGGTTCACTAAGCCGCTTTGTACAAGCGCTTTCTAACAGCACAGCCTTTACAGCTTCAACTCAGTGGTTCGAGCGCACTTTAGATGATTCGGCCAACAAACGTCTGTCCATTCCTGAATCCTTTCTAGCCGTAGATGCCATGTTAATACTCGCTGAAAACGTATGCAGTGCTTTGGTGGTATATCCAAAAATGATTGAGCGCCGGGTGATGTCAGAACTGCCCTTTATGGCAACAGAAAATATCATGATGGCCGGAGTCAAAAAAGGAGGCAACCGTCAGGACTTGCATGAAGCGATAAGAACCCACGCCATGGCAGCTGCGACAGAAGTAAAACAGCATGGCAAGGATAACGATCTGCTAGAAAGAATTCGTGCAGACAAACGCTTTGGCTTAAGCCCAGAAGAATTGGACAAACTACTAGATACCCAGGCTTTTACCGGAAGATCTGCAGAACTGACCGAAGAATTTTTAAAAGAAGAGTTACAGATTTGGTTAGACAAGTATCCTGAATACAAAAATCTGGAAAATGAAAGTGTTAAGGTTTAGGGGGGTTGATTTGAACTTAGAAGATGAAAAAAATAGCTCTTATTTACCAGTGTTTGATTCAGGGATTAGGTTATTAAAGAAAGTAAATACCCTTGACTTAATACATTCTGAAAACGAAGCAGAAACCATTCGGATAGAAGCAAAACTGTTAACATTACAAAAAAAGCAGTTTCTACTTAATATTGTGCTAGATAAATAATTCTTATATCCTCTATACAGCCGCATATTTTTCCTGATAGCTGCGCATTTGATTGAGTAAGTCCAGACCATATCGCGTATCACCTGATTGAACACAGTGATCAAGATATTCCATTAAATCCCGAAAGTTTACGATACTCACTGTTTTTAAACCGTGTTGGGATTCGATTTCTTCGAGGGCTGACTGTGAGCCGCTACCGCGCTCCATCCGGTCGACTGATACAATTAGGCCGATGGCCTTGGCTCCCTGTGGACTGGACCTTTGTAATAAGGGTAAGGTTTCACGCACTGACGTGCCTGCAGTGATGACGTCTTCAATCAGTATAACACGACTGGATTTACTTTCTTCGCCATCGTGAGCTTCGTTATACTGGTAGCCCACCAACAGCCCCCCTTCGCCATGATCCTTGGCTTCTTTTCGGTTGAATGTATATGTCACATTGTGCTGATGATGGCGATAGCAGGCTACGGCGGTTACTGCTGCCAGGGGAATACCTTTATAAGCCGGGCCAAAAAGATTATCGAAATTGTTTCCGAAGTGTTCATGCAGCGTTTTTGCGTAAAAGCCCGCAAGAACTTCCAATTGTTCACCATTTGTGTAAGCTCCAGTATTGATAAAGTAAGGGCTTTGTCGACCGCTTTTGGTGGTAAAGTTGCCGAACTTCAACACTCCGCATCTGAGCATGAAATCGATAAAGTCTCGTTTGCTTTGGGTCATTTTAGCTGCCTTCTTTAATCGTTTGCCTAAGCAAGGATAAAAAAGTTAGGTAAGCCCTGAAGCTTTCGGATACCTATTATGCCAAATTTCCCAGTTTTGGACGGAACAGTTAAGATATGGGTGACTAAAGCAATTTTGACGATTAATCTCTCTGAGTGTATCGATTTTTTGGGAGCGTACTCCTAAATAAGCATGATTTTTTAGGAATGGTCTCCTAAAAAATCAGCATATCACTCTGTCATACACGAGCCATAGATCACCTTTATCGAGGTAGCGTTGAGGAAATTCTCGAGAAAAACTTGCAGTTAAAATCCGACTATTCCGCAGGCTATTGCCGAATGGTCGAGACTATTCGGCAATAGTCTGCGGAATAGTCAAAAAGGAAGCATTCCTTGAAACCTATCTCAACGAATTACAGGGATAAAATACTGCCTAACTGTTAACATGAAAAAAGTCTACAAAGCTAATCACACAAGGCTATCTTACCCAATAGCTTAAGACCCAGTGCTAGATGCACAGGTTAAATTGAAATCCATGAGTTTGCATTACAGGAGTCATTCCATGTCCCTTCT
>JBBQAD010000363.1:0-4237 GCA_038315885.1 Fibrobacteria bacterium
TAGACCGGTATCGTCACGGGGGTTATGCGACTATTTACCTGGCACCACATAATTACCATCGTTTTCATTCGCCAGTGAGCGGCAATGTTTCACGAATTCTTCACATACCAGGTACCTTATGGCCGGTTAATACCTGGAGTGAATACAATTTACAGGGAGTTTTTGTTCGCAATGAACGAATGATTGTGGAGATCGAAACTAGAGAAAGCAGTATTCTATGTGTTATGGTTGGGGCTACCAATGTCGGCCGCATCACCCTTGATTTTCAGCCACTTTTTCACTCAAATATGAATGGAATCACCAAGACCAGACAATGGATTCCCAAGCCTTTGGTTAAACTTGCCAAGGGCGACGAGTTGGGATGTTTCGAAATGGGTTCAACTCTAATTCTGATTTTTGATCATACTGAATATCTCAATTGTTCATCTAGTCTTAAGCGCTTGATGGGACGTACTATTATGATGGGTCAGGGCTTCTGTGAATGACCTGGGTTGACTCTAACCAGCATGTAATTACGGGACTTCGTGAATTTACTGAAAAATTTCATGCTTTAGAGCACCCTTTAGAGCACTGGAAAACTTCGTTAGCGCTACCGTTTTCATGGACTTCAAACCGAGGCATAGCCTGTTTATTGATATATGCTTCACTTGAGCCCGAGCTTGGAAAAGTACATGCCTTGCAATTGATGGAAAAACTATGGAACTTTTTTGGAGAAAAAATATTTGCACTATCGAAGGTATCCTTTAATGAATTACTGATTCAGTGTTCCACTGAGAATCAAAAATCAGATGTAACAGATAGGCTACCTGGTATATTAAGAAGTCTTTCTGACTTTTTTTTTGAACATCGCAGTTTAATTAATTGGATTGTTGAATGTGAAAGTAGTGAATGTTGCGTAGAGATTCTAAGCCAGAAACTTTTTCGGATGGGATCAGTCTCTCCTCAGAGATATAAAGCTCGTCTATTCTGCTGTTTATACTGCGAATTAAATGATTCTTTTAAAGACGAAATAGAAGTATCGGGAACATATGGTAAATTCTGGTCTTCCGATTCCCTCGTTCCATACAGCCGAAATCAATGGTTAATGCTTAGTACAATTGGCCCCATGGTTAATCGAAAAAAAAAAATCACCTCCTTAATGGAACGAATGGATTATACGAATCGTTTCTATCGATATTTGTTTCCGAAGAGAAGTTGGATGGTTCGCAGGGCCTTTGACAGTTTTGGTTCAAAAATGTTTACTAATCATTGGGACTGCCAGGCCCAGCTTAAGGGATGTTTACAATGTTCTCTTCAGGCATTCTGTCCAAATGTAAACATGGAATTATGCAAATAGCTTGCTTTCTAATAATTTTCGTATTACTATGTTCATGTAATAGTGAGATGAGCGACTCTTTGGATGCAAAAGAGCATTGTGCCGATACATTATTCTGGAATCATCAAGCTCCCATTTTTTATCAATCCATAGTGAAGCATGGAGATAGTGATTCACTACGAATTGATAATTTGATGTATGAAGATTGGGATACTTTGAAATTGGAAGTAGCTCATTTCAGTTCACCCGGAAAAGCTTTTTCCCATTTTAGCAGCTTAGTTCACAATCAAGCTGAATTGTTTGCTGGCCTTGCGCGAAGGGGATCCTATCTCTATTTTCTTGATGGAAATTGTATTGGTCAAGTTCATTATGCCGCAAGAGGATTTTTAGCGCTTGAAGCTTTTAGATCAAAATTCGGATTACCGAAAATGCGGATTCCGACTCAGTTTGAAGCATTTCCTTTCGAAGGCAGAATTAAAGAAAGCGAGAGAGCCTATTATCCCATATATCATGGCCTAAGACTTACGAATGAAGTATACAGTGTTGCATTTGATTGTGGCGTGGATACTGCCCAAGTTTTCCTAATTCCAACAGTGAATCCCATGTCCTATCTGAATTTGTTTTCCAAGCTTGCACTTGCCGATCTTGATACACTTAGCTGGAGTGCAAATAGTTTTCGGATTAAGTTGAACTCGCCCGAAGGTTTTTTAGAGGTATGGGGGCAAAAGGCCTATGTGGCAGGAGTTTGGGCCTGCCCAGATCCAGGACAACGCGAAATTTGGCTCAGCCATTTTGAGTCACTCGGTAGCTTTGAATCGATGTAAAAAACAGCCCATTGCTTGACTTTTTCACGCAGAAAGCCAAAAAATATGCTTCGAAGGATTGACTAAAAAACGGCGAAAAAATGATTTATTCACGAATTCCATTTGACATTTCCCTTTTTTCATTGCAATTTAAGGCAAGAGAAAGACTTCTTGGTCGCTCGACCGAGTTTTAAGTGGAGGATTAATAATGGTTACCATTCAAGATTTGGAAAATGAAATCGCGAATCTTAAAATGGAATATGAAAAGTTTGACCGCGGCAATAAGTCGGCGGGTACTCGTGCTCGTAAAACTCTTCAAAATATCAAACGCATTTGCCAAGAGCTCCGCGTCGGAATTCAGTCAGTCAAAAAACCTGACGAACCCGAAGCTTAGGCCAAGTAAAGATTGGGGTAGCTTGGGTATTTTCTACTCAAGCAGCCAATCATTTTTTTGTTAACCCAATCATTCTATCTGGTTCGGTCTACTAGGACAGAAAATAATTGTCCCATTGAGGAGCATTATAGAATGGCGTACGATTTTGTTCACCTTGTTCTTCTAAATTTCATTTCTTCTACATGCCTGATATTTCAATTGTGGAAAATTACGATAAATAGCGTAAAAACGGTTTGACTTCCTGAAAAGTTGAGGGTATGTTGGGGAAGGACAAAGACATTTCACTTTTCACAAATACATATAGGAACACCGCCATATGCTGAGATCTGCCGTAGCGGTTTTTTTTGTATTCGCCACGTTCGGGGCGAATTTCGCCATGGCCAAGACCCATCGGGTTCCCTTGGACAACAAGTCAATTAATGGTGCACTTTCCGGCGCTGACTTTGGTGATACGGTTTTAGTTTCACCGGGACGCTACTACGAAAATGTGACAACTGTTCAGGGGGTGGCACTTCTTGGTACCGATCCTCAGACCTGCATTATTGATGGAATGCGCCGCGGCCCTACTGTTTATGCAGTAATGGGTTCTGAAATAGGTAATTTCACCGTAACAAATGGGGTAGATGGTATTTTATGTGAGAATTCCGCTCCCTACATTCATCATTGCTGGATTGTCGATAATGAGGGGGCTGGAATCGGCTGCTTCATATCATTACCACAAATATTTGACAATGTTATCTATGGAAATCGCTGGTCTGGAATTTTGGCTTGGGGAGTTAAAAGTCTAGATACAAGGGTAGAACAGAATGTGATCATGCGAAGTGGTTACAGTGGATTAACCTTAAAGGGGCCATCGCGTATAGTGGTTCGCAACAATATTTTTATGGAAAATCGAGAGTATGGAATCTACTCCGACCCCGCCTCCGGTCAATCGCAAATCGTATACAATAACTTGTATAAAAACATCATCCCATTTAATAGGTACACTAAAATCAACAAAACGAATATTTCCTATGATCCCTTGTTTCTCAACCCTAATCTTTCCACTATGTTTGCTGGCTCTACACCAGGAAACTATTTCGTAGCTGCCAAATCGCCTATGGTAAAACGCGGATATGGCCGAGTGGATATCGGATTAATTGTGCAGGCGGCTGCAGCAAACACAGATGCAGATAGAGACAATGATGGAATTCCTGACTCCAAGGACGTCTGTCCCGATTTGGCAGAAGATTTAGATGGATTTGAAGATGGAGATGGCTGTCCCGATTTTGATAATGATAACGATGGAATCAGTGATGCACAGGACAAATGTCCGCTAGTACCCGAGGATAGAGATGGATTCGAAGATGCGGATGGCTGCCCTGATCCAGATAATGACAAGGATGGAATTGTTGATACCAAGGACCGTTGTCCCGACCAACCCGAAACAGTCAATGGATTCAAGGATGATGATGGTTGCCCTGATGTCGTCCCCACTAAACTCGAAGAATCTTTTGTGCTTCAAGGTGTGAATTTTAGAACGGGAAGTGCCGAACTTCTGGATGAATCGTATACCGTTTTAGATGAGGTCTTTGATAGATTCGAAAAGTTTCCAGAATATCGTTATGAGATCTCAGGACATACTGATAATGAGGGTAACGATAAGATTAACGATAAATTATCCTACGATCGAGCGAACACGGTGCGAGAGTATCTCGTACATCGCGGGGTTGACCCATCCAGACG
>JBBQAD010000075.1:0-10191 GCA_038315885.1 Fibrobacteria bacterium
AAAATTCTGTCCGCTGATTTTTCTAAAAAGCCCTGGAAAAGCTCTCCGTTCGCCATTGTATAGCGTTTGGCAAATTCGAAATAACAGGAGGGAATATTGACTCTTATATCGCTGAATTGCAACTCCACATTAGCGGCCAAGGTGGAACTTTGTTCCAAACCCTCACTAGCTGAGCCCTTGATTTCGCCACCACTTTGATTGAGTGCGATACCCTTGGAAAGAATAAAGGTATTGAGTTCTTCTAGACTTTTGAAGCTATTCAGATGATTAATACTGATGGTAAAGTGATTGGGCCTGAAACCAAAGGCACAGAGCCAGGCTGCGTATTCACTCTCTTTGCTTAGTTGAATATAGTCCGCGAACGATAAATCCCATCGGCGTCCCGATTTAAGCATTAAAGGATCTTGAAATTCGTTTACATTAATTTCGGAACACACTTTGGTAAGAATAACTTGTGATTCCTGTGATAGTTTCTCTGATTCCAACTCGCTGATAAAAATTTTTGGGAGCTTTTTATCGGGATGTTCAAAATGCTTCGCCCTTAATTTCTTCTCACTGAAGACATAGTTTTCTTTGGACTCATAGCCCCAGTTACAGAAAACTTGAGCCAATAATCCGATGCCAAGATCGATGCTTTCCCCCCCAATCGAAATTTTCCCAAAACTGCGCAGAGCGATATGATCATTTTCAATTTGCTCCCCTCTCGCACGCAGCCAGAATACAATTTGACGCACTTGCGGTGAAAGCTGCAAGTAATCTTCCCAAAGAATTCGCAGAAATTGCTGTAATTCCATGGTTTTTCGGATTTCCTTTTTTTCAGTCGTCTTTTCAACTGTAGAAGTAAACTTCTACCTTCAGTATACACCCTTCATTCCTCAATGCCTAGATTGCATTTTTTAGATCAGGTTACTTTTAAACCACGGAAAAACGGAGATTTAAAATGTATCTCAGCCAAGTTGAAATTGAGGACTACGCCCGCCGGTTTGTGGAAATACCAGCACAACGAACTTGGCCAATGGATGGTGACCTTTTCGCGATTTTGGTTCGTGAAACCGAACTCAGAAAAGTTCTGGCGCCCGATGAAAACTGGAGTTTTGTGGGCTATGGTATTTCTCTGGGCTATTCAATTAACGACGAGCTTAAGCCTCTCGGACGCAGTCTGTGGTGGAACTATTTCGAACTGTCCAGCTTTCCTCCCCGTAAAGTCGATTTTAAACTACAAGCTCCCCAGGTCATAAACGGAATTTTTCCCCTGCAAGGGGGAGGAAAAGAGATGCGCATTATCTTAATTCCAAAAACGATTTGGACTCCGCCTTCCTTGGCTCCCTTTGGAGAAACAGTAGGTTCAAGAATAGACCCAAGTTCTGCTTCTTTGGATAAGGAGCCAGACTTTGCAATTGCAAGTATTGTAGAAGTGAATGAAAATGAAAATGTAATGAAAAGCGAAAATTCGGAGTCCCCTTCAGATAATCCAAAAATCTTGAAGTTTAGACCCAAAGGTTCTTGATTGATTGGCTATTCTGATTTAAACTGCCTAAATGGAAATGGCAGAGCTAGAAGACTTTTTAAATAATTCTGTGTATCCAAGTCTGGATAGACTAGCCTTATTTTCTGGATTGAATCCCCTTACGCAAGGCAACTATATCGTTCTTGATTGTCCCGGTTGCCACCGTAAACATCACGCCTTTGTAAAGCAAAATGGCAAGTTGATTCGTTGTAATGATGGTCAAGGTTGTGCTTATAAGCAGATTATTTGGGATTATTTATGTCTTGATTTGCACATGAAAAAAAAGGAGGCCCTTCAGCTTTTAGCAAAACTCGCGGCCTGCAGGGTTTCCCCTGCACTTATTAAAATGAGCGACTCTTTGCAAGCCGAGACCCTTAATCTGGAAATGGATACGTTGGTTCCTATTCGGTTTCACGCTAAAAAATCCCTGGTCAACTCTTTACGGATGTTTCTCGAAGAAAGCCGGGATTTAGAAAAAAAGGAACATGAATTTGATGCGCTTATGGAGCGTCTGATCCTTGAGTTTTTAGCTACTAATCATCCTTTGTCTGAACCGCCAGATCCCCAGTAATCAAATTCGATACACTGTCGTCATTCCAGCGAAGCTGAAGTGTTCCATTTGCATTCAAGTCTAGAACGGTAGCGTTTCCGTTTCTATCGCCATTGCTCACTGTAACTGTTTTTCCTATCAACTCACTGTATTTCTTCCAATCCGGCAATAAAGAAACAAAGCCTTCTGAGAGAAAAATTCCAAGCCGATAGTCAAAGGCCTCGATTAACTGCATGCACACCTTTTTTTCATCTAATGGATGGCTTAATTCAACAGTTAGCGATGTAGCGGGAATATCGATTGTAGCCAGGAGTTCTGCCGGCATGTTTACATTGAGACCGATACCGATGATGGCAGCTGGCTCTTTATCATGAGCCCCTTCGGCAAGAATTCCACAGATTTTTTTTCCTTTCACCTGAACATCATTGGGCCATTTGATTTTAGCTGGGAGATTATTCAGCGATAAAGTATCGGCTACACTTAGGGCCGCGACCTGAGATAGATTGGGACGCTCAGCCGATTTAAGGCCCCTCTTAAGAACAAAACTGAGATAAAGGTTTCCTGCCCGTGGTGAAAGCCATTGTCTCTGCAAGCGGCCTCGACCCTGGGTTTGTGAATGGGCCAAGATTAGACTGTGATCTTCAATCTCAGATAAAAATTGGGAGGCCGAGCCATTGGTTGAGGCCAGACTTTCGTATTCAAAGATTGTCCAACCACAATGACTCCAGCTTTGCTCTGCTGATGAAATAAATGATCCGGAAATCCCTTTTGTAAAATTCGTTTGGCTCAATTTCGTTTCCCTTATCTGACAATTTTTTTCAAAAGTGAAGGAACTCTAGAAGTGATTTGTGTTAAGACCAATAAATTTAATCAAATTCGCCATTATATTTTTGGAATATTTATTGCTTAAGACTTTACATGTTTGATTGAAACCAACCTGAAGGCTTTCTGAAACAGAATCCTAAAAGACACTTTATAACTTCTAAAGAGAAATAGAATTCAGGTGAATAAAATATTGGCACAAGAAAAAATGGTCTCTTGAGTTAAGGGGATAAACAAAAATGAACAATATATCGAGTGCAGTTTTGGCTAAGCGTCTTTTAGAAGCGACCTACCAATTGGAATACGAACAGATAATGACTCTGACTTCACAAAAGTATCGCGAGTACTATGATGAATTAGAAAAGCGCGGCCATGATGCACCCTATGATTGCGTGGTGCCCCAGGCCTATGCTCAGGGTCCTGCTTACAGCTTTTAAGTTTTAGGTACCAGCTAGTCTATTTCTTCCACTGTTACATCGTCTGTTTTTGAAGACACAAATCGGCTCCTAAAAGGGAGCCGTTTTTGTTTTTTCCCGAAAGAGAAATTGTTCAAGTATTTTTCATTGATGGGCTTACAATAAGAAAATTGAATATATGGCACTTGAGAAGAATCATTCCCGAAAAAACCGTTCAGAATTAGCTAAAATTGGATGGAAGGAAGTTGTACAGCTTCCACTTTTGGGTCTTCCCGGTATGTTGGCAAAGGTCGATACCGGAGCCAAGACTTCATCCTTACATACTTTTGATCTCAAGTTAGGAAGAAAAAAAAATAAATCCTGGCTTCGCTTTGCAGTGCATCCTCTACAGCGGCAGACAGACGAAGTTGTATGGTGCGAAGCACCGGTAGTAGATTATCGCCGAGTCATTGATTCGGGAGGCCACGCAGAAATGCGCTATGTAATTCGCACACTGTTACTCATTGGTGAACTCAAATGGGAGATTGAATTGACCTTGGCCAATCGTCAATCTATGCTGTTTCGCATGCTCATAGGCCGTGAAGCTCTTTCGCATCGCTGTGTGGTAGACCCAGGACTGGCCTTTGCATTTGGCCGCAAACCATTTAGTACAGACTCTAAAGGAAAGTCTACAGTGGAGAAACCCAGTTGAAGCTTGCCATTCTATCGCGCAAACCTGCCCTGTTCTCAACCCAAGCCTTAGTCTGTGCTGGTCTGAGTTTAGGTCATGAGATGACTGTTATTGATCCCTTGCGATGTTATATGACAATGGCTACCCAGAAACCAACGATCCACTATAAGGGTTCTCCTTTAGAGGGTTATGATGCAGTGATTCCCAGAATCGGAGCCTCCATTACTTTTTATGGAACTGCGGTCGTACGACAATTTGAAATGATGGGAGTCTATTCGCTTAATGAATCGGTAGCGATTAGCCGCTCTCGTGATAAGCTACGCTTCCATCAACTCTTAGCCAGAAAGGGAATCGGAATGCCTGTTACAGCCATTTCCCACTCCACTCGGTATACGGGCGATTTAATCAATATGGTGGGAGGGGCTCCCTTGGTGATCAAATTGTTGGAAGGAACCCAAGGCATCGGAGTGGTTCTGGCAGAGACCTCACAGGCCGCAGAAAGTGTTATAGATGCTTTCAGAGATTTGAAGGCCAATATTTTGGTGCAAGAATTTATAAGAGAAGCAGAAGGCAGTGATGTGCGTTGTTTCGTGGTGGGAAACAAAGTCGTGGCGGCTATGAAGAGGGTGGGAAAAGAGGGGGAGTTTCGTTCTAATCTTCATCGAGGAGGTACAGCCAGCGCTGTAACACTAAGCCCAGAAGAACGCAGCACCGCTCTTCAAGCTGCCCATGTAATGGGTTTGAATGTAGCCGGTGTGGATTTAATTCGCTCGAGGCGCGGCCCCCTAGTTCTAGAGGTCAATTCCTCACCAGGTCTCGAAGGAATCCAAAAAGCATCCGGAAAAGATGTCGCGGGAATGATCATCGACTTTATCAGTAAAAATGCCAAGCCAGGCAAAACAAAAACCAAGGGTAGTAGCGGTTAATTGACAGCCAGAATAAGCGCTGGCAGACGATTAGAACTCTACGGAATCCTCATCCCCATTCTTAATTTGCGCTAGACCTCCCACCATCAATGTCGCTAACATCGCCAAGCAGTTTACCTGACGGACTTCTTGCAAGAGTTTCTGTCCAGGGTCCATGGCTTCTGGAATGGCCTGCGCTTGCGGCAGTATTCGCTTGGCTTTTATCTTCAGGAGACTTTGTAATTCGCTTCGCAAATTATGAATGGGCTCCCGGATGACTAGCAGCGAAGAGTTCATTTGTCGGGCCGAATCTGCGGAATCTGAATTCATTCCCAGAAAGTAAACTCGAATTGAAAGTTCGTCGAGTATATCAGGTTCGTCATTTTAAAAATTTGAGAAGAAATCTGAATTTAAGAGCTCATTTTTATGAAACTCTGGCTTCTGTGCACTCTTTGTCTAGCCAAGACTGTCCTTTGTCGAGATTTCATCATTTTTCGAACCCGAGTAGCTGCTCGAGTCACCTGCTTCCATGCTGGTCGCATCTCCGATTACCTCGACCAAACGGTCATTCATCACCCGGATGCGATTTACCAATAGACGGATAATTGATAACATCGAAGGTGAAAGGCTTTTGATCTGAGATTCAAACATTTCTTTTGTGATGAGTGTAACTCGAGTGTCCTCTATGGCAATCGCTGTTGCACTTCGGTTACTTTGATCGAATAAGGCCATTTCACCAAAAAGTCCTTTTGGACCTACCCGGTTTAATTCGACTTCCTGCCCATTTTTTAACACTTTAACTATGCGAACCGAACCACTTTCAATGAGATAAATACCATTGCGCGCATCTCCTTCACGGAAAATCACGTCGACGCTCTTATAGTTACGATTCATCTTTTGGTAGAGCTTGGTCATGTCGCACTCGGCTTGCTAATTGTATAGCCAACCCGGCCTCAAAACAAGATTTATGAATGCGAATTGTATATCTACCAACAGGGATAATTTTAATGAAAAAAGAGATAGCTAAGAAATATGGCCGCAATAATTCCAGCGCCATCAGCAATTAAACCACAGCTGAGTGCATATCGGATTTTTGAAATGCGAACTGAACCAAAGTAGAGTGCTAGCACATAGAAGGTTGTATCGGTTGAACCTTGAAATACGCAAGCCAAACGCCCTGGAAATGAATCTGGACCATAATTGGTCATCGCCTCAACCATCATTCCACGCGCTCCGCTTCCGCTTAAGGGTTTCATAAAGGCGGTCGGCAAGGCTCCCACAAAATCGGTATTGAGTCCGCAGAGAACAAGAAGCTTTGCAATGAGTTGTACTCCCATGTCCATTGCCCCCGATGCCCTGAACACACCAATGGCGACCAATACCGCTATCAAAAAAGGAATGATCCGAATAGCTACAATAAAACCCTCCTTGGCACCGTCAACGAAGGATTCGTATACATTGATTTTTTTATAAAGTCCTTGCAACAAAAACCACAGGATGATTCCCATCAAAAATATTGAACTGATGGCGCTGGAGAGGGAACTGATCTGATCTTGGGGGAGTTTTTGAAACCAGTATAACATCAGCAGAATAAGGGCAGATATTCCACCCAGGTAAGCCAATATCACCCGGTTAAAGAGCGATACTTTTTGTAATAACGCCACTGTTATCAGTCCGACAAGAGTGGAAAAAAACGTCGTCATTAAGATGGGCAAAAAAACATCGGAAGGATTCGCGGCCCCGGCCTGTGAACGCAGGGCCAGGATACTGACGGGAATCAAGGTCAATCCTGATGTATTCAATACCAAAAACATGATCTGCGGATTGGAGGCGGTATCTTTGGCAACATTTAATTCTTGCATCTCCTTCATGGCTTTTAGTCCCAATGGGGTTGCCGCATTGTCGAGACCCAGCATGTTCGCAGCAAAGTTCATAATGATGGAACCAAAGGCGGGGTGGCCCTTGGGAATCTCGGGAAAAAGCCGTTCAAAAAAGGGGCCGACCAACCGGGAAAAAAGGGCTACGACTCCGGCATCTTCGGCTACCTTCATTAGGCCTAGCCATAAAGCCAAGGCCCCAGTAATTCCGATGGAAATTTCAAATCCTGTTTTTGACATATCGAAAGTAGATTGAACCATTAAGGTGAAGGTATTCGCATCATGGAGAAAGACGAGTTTGACCAGGGCAATAATAAAAGCGATCACAAAAAAGGCCACAAAGAGATACGTCATAACCATGGGGAAGGAACCTTTCCCTAAACTTGTATTGTAAAGGAAATTAACATTGAAACTACCACCGGCAAAAGTAAACATCCAGAGGCCAAAACCTTCATGATTCTTCTTCGAAGCCTTTTCCTTATTTTCATATTAATATCATCCTTATGGTCTTCATGGTCGACAGGTTTGGGAATCGGCATTGAAGGGCATGATCCAAAACTGTGGAGCCCTGGTCATATATTGCCGGAAGCAGGAGTAAACCTAACCTGGCATTACCGGAAATTATTTGCCATTGAAACTTCACAATTCTTTGCATATCGAAGTGCCCAAGGCATTCTTACAGGAGGCCAAGAGGGAACTGTAAACAGTTTTGGTTGGTCCACTGCACTCGGAATCAACAGCCACTGGATTGTATCTCGTGATTTTATTTATGGAATTGGAAGTGGCTTTTTATACCAAGGCCTGAAAATAAAGATGACGAATAACCGCACCAAAATGGAGGAAGCGGCCTCGGGATACGGGAAATTTTTTTGGTTATCCACCCGGAGTCAATATCGAACCTCTTGGAGAGACCGTTTAATTTATATCGGGCCCGAGTTCAGATGGGCATGGGGTAAAATTGATTGGAACGCGCTAGAAGACCCATTAAGCCGCGATGGCTGGAATATACGGATTAGGTTCGACTATGTTTACTAGAATCCATCAGTTACACAATCTCTTTCACAAGGCAAGGCTTCGCCTAGTAATTCTTCACTTGGCTATTGGGCTAGCGTCAGGTAGTTTTTTTGCCTCTTGTAGCGATTGGTTAGATCCTGATATACAAAGCCTTGGCCAGGGGATAAGAGTCATCGAAGAGCAATTTCATAACACCCTTAGCCCTGAATTTTTATCGAACCTTCGATTTCAAACCATTTTTTTAGATAGTTCTGGTATTCCTGAGAATAAACAAGCTGATCTTCACAAAGGAATCGCCTTGGCCATGAAAGCTTGGGCAAGTGTGATTGAGGGCATGAATGTAACAGAGTCCAATGATAGCATAACTGCCAATTTTTCCTTCGTCTTCGGAAATTTTAATCCTGGTAATCAACCGACTTGCTGCAAGAGCAAATACAATTGGACTGGTTATTCCTCCTGGCCTACTTCTGCGGGAACTCCCACGCGCGATGCAATTTATCTGAATACATACGGCAAAGACAGCTATGAATTTAGCGCCTACAATTTTGTATCACGAACTGAAGTCTATGCATCTTATATCCCAGCGAGTTTTCCTCCTGAATTTTATCATTTAGAATCAGACAGTCAAAATCTAGGCTACCGTGATGGTCGATTTTCCTATGCAGCAGAACACAAGCTGGGTGGAACGTCCATTTTTTCCCTGGCCTTTCATGAATTCGGTCATTCTTTAGGCATACGGCACCGAATTACAACACCCAAAGAGTGCCGTGATTGGTATACGGGTTCTGATTTCAAACCCAATCGAATCATAAACCGGCTATTTCCAAAACTAGCACCGAGTTACATCGGCGGCGGCACTTGGGATACTATCACTCAAAAATTATCCGACTCACCCGCCAGCACTCTTCGAGGTGACTCCAAGCTTGCGCAAGTTCACATGATGGGTACCCCCTGGGATTGCAATGCTTTAGAACCGGGGATTCCTCAGCCTCCCTATGCGGGTTATAACAATCGGGTTGTATTTGCTGAAGATGTGGTAAGTCTGCCCCCTTTGTTAGTGGCAAAACGCAATGCCTTATCTGCGATTATTATACTGGAGAAAGTAGATGGTAGCCGAAAAACTGTGCAGGATTGGGATTCCGCCGTAGTACTGAGTCAGTATCACTTGAACCAGCAGAACGACCCTTTTTTCGTCCAGGATATTCAACTTTTCACCGCTAAATGAACTCTAATTTTTAGTGGAAATTTCTTTCGCGGATAAATCAAGCGGGCTTTCTTGATTGATATCTCTATTTTCTCCTGCCGGTACTATCAAGCTGCGAAGACCTATGGCTCTATCTTCTACTTGCTCGGCTCGGATTGAACTCAGAAATTCTTGAATCCAGGTTTTTTGTTTAGCATCTAATTGAAGTGGAAGTGGTAACATTTGCTCTGACCAAGAATCACTCCAGTCAAAAACATTTTGCATTCCTAGACTATCACTCATTGCGAGCAAAGATTGTACTTCTCTCTGGGCCTCTTCCCAGCGTTTTAAGGAAGCCTTTGCCAAGGCTCTTAAAGCCAAAGCCTTAGCTGTTAATGTAATACTAAGGGGGTTTTGACTACTATCATCCAATAGCAGTTCTAAAGCTTCCTCACTTTGACCGTGGCACCAAAGGCGTTCAGCCAAGCCTTGGCGGCTGAAATAATCTTCCGGATGCTGGTTTATCCAGGAGCGGTGTAAGGCGAGAGATTCTTTTGATAGATCTCCAGCCTGCCGTTGTGCAAAAATAATGGTGGAAAACAGAGAGGCATCACGTGGATCTCGTTCAAAAACTTCACGATATAATTTGGCAGCTTCTTTCCATCGCTCTATCTGAATTAGCTGCTTAGCTAATGACAACCGAGTATCAATCCACATGCGAAGATCAATTTGATCATCAGTAAATTGGATTGCGTCTGTTAGTGATTCAATCGATTTAGAAATAGCATCAATTTTTTTCTGATCCGAAAAAAATTGACTACGAAATTCCCAGAGTTGACCCAAATTAAAGCCTATTGTTGTTCGTAATTGCCTATTCTCTGCTTTTTTTGAGTATAAGGAGGCTTTTTCTAAGCTGTCAAGCGACTCTAACAATATTTTTTCTGTTTGGGCATTGGTTTGCAAATTGAGGAGTTCTATAACTATTTCAGCTCGGCGAATGTGAGTCTTAACACATTCATCGGCTTTTTCGAGATAGGCGTAATGTGTTACAGTTTTTTCCAAATTTTTATAGGCAGACATTAGCAATATGTATCGCTCCTCTTTTTCCCTGGATTTAGCCAATTGTACTTGGGTTTCACCCATTTGTTTAAAGAGAAAAAGAGGGATGTCTTCTGTTGTATTGGAACTTTGAAAGAGCAGAAATGCACTATCAGCTAATTGTTTTGAATAAGACCCTTTTTTCAATT
>JBBQAD010000085.1:0-9866 GCA_038315885.1 Fibrobacteria bacterium
GCAAAAGCCGCTTGGGGCTGAGGCGTTGTCTAACCATATGTCGTACAAAGGGTGTCATGTGCACAATCAAGTCAAAATCGGGATCGAGTTTTCGTCCCACACCTTCAATTGTGATTAAAGCCTTGAGTAACAGATAAAATCCGGGTAGAATTCTCAAGTCGTTTTCAGTTATCAATTTGAGGAACTTATGTAACAGTTCTCCCATATTTAAATTTTTTAAGGGGAGATAAGAGTATTGCTCCAATATTTCAGAAACTTGCTTTTCCAGATTGGGTAAACTATCCACAGGGCTTAAAGAAATTCTCGATAAAGCCCGGGCCACTTTCTCAGAATCTTTTTCAACCAAAGCAGTGATGATCGAAATAAAATATTCTTTCTGACTTTGCGACAAGGAACCTACAACACCAAAATCAAGAAAGCATATCACGGGTCCAGGGCGAATGAGTATGTTGCCGGGATGGGGATCACCATGGAAAAATCCATGCTCAAAGATCTGCTTTAAAATTATCTGCGCACCGTATTTGGCAATTTGACTGGCATCAATGTTACTCTCTTTCAATTTTTGCAGGTGGGTGACTTTAATGCCGTCAATCCACTCTGTTACCAGCACGCGCTGGGAAGAATGGGAAGAGTATATCCTAGGTACACAAAATCTGGGGTCGCTTTTCCATACCTCTCTGAAACGCTCCATTTGGTAGGCCTCGATGGTAAAATCAAGTTCCTTGCCAATCGAGTTATCGAACTCCTCTACAATTTTCATGGGTTCAAGAGCTTCCAGGCCGGGAAGGTAGCGTTCCATTAGTGAAGCTAAGTGATACATTATTTCAACATCGGTTTTGATGGCATTATTGAGTCCCGGTCTTTGAATTTTAACCGCAACCCTTTCACCACTATGTAATACGGCTCGATGAACCTGGGAAATAGAGGCCGATGCAACAGGTTCTGTTTCAAATTCATGAAACAGATTAACGAGGCTATCTTTCAGTTCCCGCTCTACAGTTTTAATTGCCTCGTCAGAAGAAAATACCGGCGCCCTATCTTGTAATCGTTCCAGGGCAACAATAAATTCTTCGGGCAAGAGATCAGGTCGATTACTCATCACTTGGCCTAGCTTAATGAAGGTTGGGCCAAGGTCTTCTAAAGCAAGACAGATTCTTTCACTTCTGGATAGCTCCTTGTGGGCAACTTGTTGCGGCCATTTGAAATATTTTTTGCTGAAATCGAGATAGCGTTCCAGGCGAAGGTTGGTGATGAGATCACCAAAGCCGTGTCTGGCCAAAACGGAAAGTATCTCTCGATAGCGTGAGATGTTACGATAGGTTTGTCCTATCCGGGAGATAGGGTCAATCAAGGCGAGGCTCAGCACCCAGATTCATTTTTGTTTCTAAATCCTTTATCCGTTGTTCCAATTTTTCGATGTCAGCTTGACTGGCCAGAGGCGTTTTAGAAAGCGTGCTATCGACAGCTTTGTTAACAAATTCAAGCATGCTCTTTTTTGCCTCATCTGATTTTTTCAATAGCTCATCAAACCATTTCCTGCCTTCGGCCTCGGTCAATGAGGCTTCTTTAGATATTTCCCGGGCTAATTCTTCAATTTTTTCCTTCGTTAAAAACAGGGTTCCTATTCCCGCCCACATTGTTTTTCGAATCAAGTTCAACATTTGTACTCCTTGGTTGTCAGTAATCTATAAAGGGCCAGACGAGGAATTGCAAAAAGAGTGATTGACTGAAAAATGGATGATAAATGTGCCTTCCTTCTTCAATGGCTAGGAGGCTGTATTTTTACTTTGTCCTTTTATTGAGGCCGGCGAAAAAGCAGGGGATAGATCTGCATCGATAGGCGAAACCCAGACTAAATAATTTTTGAAGGCCATCTCATGAATAAATGGTATGTAATTGACCGTTTTCGCTGTAGATTAATTAAAAATGTTCAATTTTAGACAAAAATACGACCGACGATCAATTTCTGATATTGGCATACTTGCTGCTTTTAGAAATTTGATGGGTGTTCAAATGATTTTTTCACTTTTTTTATTATATCAAAATGCCTTTTCGGCTGTTACCCCGAGTCAAAAGCGTATCGGGCAGCCGATTTCGAAAGAGAAGGTCCAGAGTCAAGTAATCTCGGGATCGGTGCTTTTATTCCCTCTAAAAAACAGTTCTGATTTTACTCGTCCCTGGAATCTGGCTCAAGCAATTCCTGAATATCTGAGCCATCGGCTTGCTCGTAAACACCATGTTCAGTTTAAGCAAGATGCGCATGGATTGTATACATCTGAGGCTTCCCGTCTCGCGGTTTTTTCGCAAAATTGTTCCGACAACATCGATTGGATTTTCGCTGGAAAAATCAATGAATATGGCATCTCAAAAAGCGGCATGGGCACAGGGGCAGTCGCCTCCTTTCAATCGTATTCAGCGAGCCTATCCGGTCAATTTTATTCGTTCGACTGTAAAGCCAGGCAAGCTCATCAAAAAAATGTTAGCTGGAAAATCAGGGATAATGAGTTGGGTGTACGCGTTCCCTATGTCTACATTCCCGTTGTTAAAGACAAATATGAAAAGATTCATTACAGTCTTGAGCAGGCCTATTATGGAGATTCTGTCTTTGAAGCAAGTGTTGCGGGAGCGATTAACGACAGTTTGGCAAAGCTATTTGAAACACTAACCTTTGCTGCTTCACATGATTCCAGTCAATTAAAGAGTATCACAGTAGAGAGTTCAATACCCAAAGTTCCGAAGGCCGAAGTATTATACGTGAAGGGCACGCAGGTATATGTGAATCTGGGAAGCCTTTCGAATATTTCTGTAGGAGATTCCGCGGTTTTTTATCGCAATGGCGACGCCATTCTTGAAACTGACGGAAAAGACACACTTGGATTTGTGGAGCTTCTATTGGGTACGGGCCATGTACAGACCGTAAAATCTGAAAAATTATCTATTATTCAAGCCCAAAAAATTGACCAGCAAGTGGATCGAGGCGACTTAGTACGAATATACAAGTAGGCGCAGCGGTCTTCGCATCTGACCTGCGCTAAAACGTTCTTCGCGTCAGATTTAGCGGATTTAGCACCATTGAAAAGGAAAGCCTAGCATGAGATCAAACAAGGCAGACAGGGAACAAAAAATTCCTTACCTGGATTGGCATAGCCAGACTTCTGGTTTTCTTCTGATTGCTTTCATATGTCTTGGTTTGACCAATGCCATTCTTGCCGATGCCTTGACCGAGGCCTTACAGCCCGATAAAACTTTCTATGAAAATTATGCCGATAAAGATTTTCAACGTTTAGAAATTCAGAAGGAAAACCGCCACTATTACGATTTATTCGGTGAGCATATTGTCGATGGATTCTTTATCTATGAATTGAGTCAGGAAAAGCGACAGATTTCAAACGATCAATATAAAGACTCGATTGCCCTTTCCAATAACACCATTTTTGAATCGAAGGAACTCGCCTCTACCTTCAAAAATTTGGTGATTACCAAAGATGCCATCGGAAGCTCAAAGTTCAGCTTTTTGGTGGGCAATCAGATTTATACAAAGTTTACGCCATTGACGATTAACAAGCAGAACATGCATACATTGCGTTGGGATCTTTGGAGCTCTGGCTTGAAGATGTCAACGTTAATTACCAGAACGCGGCCAGACTGGGTTGGCAAAGACTTTGGTTCAGGAACAGATAAACCTAATACGGGCTATTCCTCTGTATCATACCCGATCCAAGCAAAAGACAATTACGACCCGGTCGATGGGATTACGGTTCTGGAGCCAAATAAAGACTTTAGATTAACTAGTGATGCTGTTCGAGATGATTTTACCAGTAAATCGATTTATGGCGATTATGATATGTTGTTTGCCATCCATGCGGAAAACCGCCTGGGAAACTTTTTGAATTACGGTCTCAGTTATATCAATCATCATCACAGTGATATACAGCAAGGTGAGCAGTGGTATGGAGGCTTACCCAAGCAGTACTTTCCCTCTGAAATTCATTTTGAAGTCTACGATGCCACACCGCAAATTGAAGATGATGCCGGCGCAAGGGTGACCAGTTTTAAAATGTATGTAAGCAAAAAAACTTCTGAAGCTGATGGTTACTCTGCCTCTGAAATATATAAGCCAGTGGGAGTCGACAGTGTCTTGGCAGGTCTCGGAAATTCTAGCGATAACAGAACAGATGGTCCTAGTCCGCTTATCTATACTTTTAAACCCGAATTTCTAACGGGTCGGGATGCAAAAAATATCGAAATTCTACGATTCGTCATAACAGTTTCAGGAAACTACAGAATCTTTGTATCCACCGACAAGTTTACCGGTCCTCAGTACGCAAATAATGGCACATTAGAAGAAATGGCCCTTGTGGGCAGAAAAAATATCAATCCTCGAACAGTACCGAATGAATATAAAACTCGACCCTATTACGGTGAATTTATTGCAGAATCAGATGGTGTGGCACAAGAAAAAACTATCACCTACGACTACGTTTTAAATATTTCGAGTGAAACATTTGGCGCGAATTTCACGGCAGACTTGGGAAAATTTGATTTAAAAGGAGAAGTGGCAGTCAATACCAAACGATACTTATTACCGGGAGCTTCCGGTGAAATCAGCAAGCGCCGCAAAGCTGCCTCTTATCTGGAATTGGTAGGGGATGCTACCGATCAGATCAATTTAGCGGCCCGTGTCTACTATCTCTCTCCGGATTGGACTGTGGGTCTCGACCAATATGCCGTCTCCCCATTTTTTTCAAAATCATTAAATGCTTTTCAGCAAGCCGAGTATCTCGATCCCATCTATCCCCTGTCTGCAAATTGGAATCCCATCGATGACAATGAAGACAATGATCAATTTGTGGAATCGGAAGCCCGTATGTATCCCGCAGATGGAGGAGGAAAGGAAGATTATTGGTGGAACGGAGCACTAAAAGTAAAGCAACAGAAAGCGCTGCATCTGACCATGCCAACCGGTCTAGAACATATCTATGACGACTGGGACGGGGTTATTTCAGATCGGATCGACAAAAACCGCAACGGTTTGGCTGACTTTCGGGAAGATTTTCTGCTCTTTGAACAAGATCCCCCAATTTTTGAATTGGCCAATGATATCAATGCCAATGGAATTTTTGATCAGGAAGATGACGACCTCTATCCCGACATCTTTTTTTCAACACTTTCTAGTTATCCAGAACATCAACCGATGCCTGTTTACATCTATACCAGCAATGGATTTTATAGCCTGGGTTTAGAAGGACTAAACGGAAGGGTCAGTTACAGTCCTAATAAGTATCTGGTGGCAGAGGTGGGCGGAATTTATGAACGCGCTGTGGCTAAAGATTTTGGATATGAAGAAGCTGGCTTGCTTGACTTTGAGAAGTATGGTTCCCCAACTGACCCTGCCACTAACTTTAATGTATTCAATACTCTTCGCTATAAGTGGATCAATCGTGCTCGAGGATTTGAATTCAATCTCGAAAATGAAATTCGCTACCTAATGGACGGCATTCGAAATGACGGAGTCATAACAAATCCAAAAACATCCACAAATCCGCTCAGTTATGCGATCCAGACCGATGAGTTACGTTATCGCAATGCCCTCATTGACAATTTGATTTTCAGGCTCACCTATCAGCCTAAAAATTTTCTGGTGCAGACAAAATTGAGGCTAGGGGGAGAATCCAGATTACCCTTAGAGAATTCCGACTCCTTGTATATTACCAAAACTTTGACCTATATCGACTCCTTAGGTGAAAGAAGTTATACCTATGCAGATGTATACGAAACCTACCATCTAAATGATGCGACCAAAATAAATTGGATAGGAAAAACAAAATATGACTTAGTCTGGAGGAATAATTTCGAAAGCGGATGGCGCCAATACTTTAATTTCATTAATCGATTGACAATTACTCCCGAGTTTAAAATCACTCTCGACTATAACACTCCTAAATTTCCTTGGCAGCAGGAAAACAACTTTAGCAAAGATCCGAGAACACTCGCAGGCTGGAATGAAATCGACCAAAGCTCCCAACTGGATTTTTTAGACTATCGAACTCAAAATCAATCTGAAATAAATGTCATTCCTATTCTGAGAGCTTCTTATCGCTTAGCTGAAAAAACTCGCCTCGAAGTTGGGCACCAACTTTTGTCCCATCACGACTTGTTGATTCCCGAAGAGAACTACACCAAAAATACCACACTCTTTCAGATTCGAAATTCGGATACCTACAAAGGTCAAAACGTCAATTTACTGTTGGGGATGCAGTTTGAATCCTATGACTACACGGTTGAGGGAGAGCTCGGTTATAACAAATATCTAAATATCGGCAATCCCTATGATGTCAATAATTACATCGTTTTTGCTCGAATCTATTCAGGAATTTAAGAGGTACACTATGATTAATCGGATCATCTGCCTGCTTCTAATGACGTCGCTGCTTGCAAGTGCCGGCACAAGCGAAGCAGTTAAAGCATTAGTTCCCGGCTTAGGCCAATTTTCAATGGATCAAAAATATCGGGGCCTGATGTACGCGTCAACCCAATTAGGTTTTCTTTACCTTGGTTTAGATGCATTATCGAAAAGAGAAGCTGCCGCGCTGGGAACACGCCGAGCTTTTGAAGCTGCACGGGATGCAGATCGAGATCAGATTGTGACATTGAATATTCAGAGACACAGCGAGTATCAAAAAAGCGTCGATAGAAATGAATTAAAAGCGGGCATATTTTTGGGACTTTTCAGCGTAATCTACGGAACTTCTATAGTGGATGCGTTCTTAACAAACCCAAAGAAAGACGAAGCTGTGTCTAAAATCCATGTCGGCTTTAATCCCGGCCAAGGTGGTACCTTGATTACCACCCTGATACGGGACTTTTAGGAGGACAAAGTGAAGAATTTGAATACATCGAAGCGAAATATAATACTGCTCCTAATTTCCCTGCTTCTGTTCAACTGTGAGCAAGTCGCCCAAGCTCCGGGAAATCCGCCAATCAGCCAATTAAACATTCAGGCACGTTTCCTTTCCAATTTAGGACTAGTTGCGATCGATATTACTGCCCCACCCTTGGAAAATGGCCAGTGGATCGGTTATGAAGTGTATATGACCAACGATATCACCTTACTGGAATTCGATTCTAGTTATGTCGTTCGGCATGATGTAAACACTCCATTTACCCAAGGACAAGCACAGACAATAACCATCAGTCCTGGCTACACAATCGGAGAACGATTAATTGCGATAAGTCTGATATACAAATTGGAGTCAGGCCAAGTAAAGCAGTCGGTAATCAGCAATATGGTGAAGGTGGTTATTAGTCAACGCAGTTCCTTGGGTTGTAAAACGATTACCCAAACATCAAGTCCCTTTGTTGAATTTTGTATCGATACCAGTGGTGTGAGTAAAGAGGGTAAAAATGAGGGTAAAAATATTTTTGCTCGTTGGAAAATCATTGAGAAGCAGGATAATGAAAAATCGATTGCCGAATTGGAAAAGACGTATTTTTCAGGAGATATTCCAAGCGCAAAAATCAAAAGAGATATTGGCTCACGATATCTTCTAGACTCAATCAAATATACGTATAACGACTTGATATCTGACGATTTAGGCGTTCTTCGATTATTTGTCTTAGTGCAATATCAAGTGAATAGTGTAGGTGGCGGTAAAAACATTATTTCCGAAAAGACATCTATTAAGTATAACAATAACATACCCACAATCAGCTTTATTCCAAAAGTGGAATCAGGTACGTATAACATATTACAGCCATCTGGGACTGGAGACTTATACTCAGCTGTACCTAGGACTATGGTAAATGAAAAGAAAATTAGATTTACCATACCTCCAAACTCACCCATCAAGGAAGAATTTAAGTTCCGATTATTGTATCCGCTTCAGGCTTCAGTAGATATCACTTCTGCTTATGGACGCTCTGATGCTAAAAGGAGTATGGACAGAGGAAGTTTTCTCTATATCTCTCAATTAAGTCCCAAGGATGTCATACCCGATACGAACTACAAAAATCTCTTACAACCAGGTGGATGGGTTGCGATGCAATGGCATGAAGGTGTAAAGTCCGAGGCAGATATTTCTCTGGATGTCGAGAAGTATGTGGCGGAATTTAACTCGTTGCCTCCTGAAAACCGCGTATGGGAAGCATATAGTGACACGCTTCGAAAAACTATTGTGAAAGATTCCGTTAAAATTGGTGACTCATCGTTCCAGGTGAATACAACTGTTCAATCAATAGATCCAATTGCAAAGGGGAATTTTAATTTTGTTTATGATAAATATAAGGAAGCGCGTATCCTATTAAGTATTGATACCCTCCAGGATTCAGTGCGCAAAGTGGATAGCCTATTTCCCTATTATAAACCTATGCACCCTCTATGGCCGAAAGCGAGTGGCTATAACAATATCAACGTCGTTGACAATTCTTGGGATGGACGAAATCTGAATATTCCATTTTTTCAAATGCCTGCATTTTGGGGTGCACAACGCCGTTCAAGAAATTTCATAATTGAATTTGAGTTCAAAGGAGAAAATTTTGGCGATGCTGAACCAATCAGAAAAGCATACTCAATTTTGCCTACCTTGGGTTCTAATGCAGGAGATCTTTTCTTTGGGGTAGCGGCTCCCTCGATAAAGGAGTGGAAAGTTGAAATTCCTTCCGAACGCATTTCAAGAGGTGCCGAGGCTTTTGAAGGTATTGTGGATTCTAAACCTGTGAATAGAAATATTCGGTATTCAGTGACTATTAATAGCAATTATTGGGCATTTGAGCTTGATGGGGCGGCCTATGCGGCGCGCATTCCAGAATTTATAAAGGGAACTGTTAGCACCGATGCACAATATATCACACCTATGAAAGTTGCCTTCAGTCAAGGTAATTTCACTAAGTGTGATAGTATTGGATTTCAAATTCTGCATGATTTATACAAAGATAAGGCAAATCGAGAAATAACTACCATTTCTAAAGCCAAAACGCTTTCTATACAGCCGAAGGAAAAAGTGACGCCAACTCGCGGAATGGATTTTCGCTTTGATACCAAAAATTGGCTGACTGGAATCTATATCGTTTGGATGGCTTCTGGTGATCGGGATTTTGTGTCAGGGCCACTTCTAGACGAAGATGCCGGCATTCCCGGCCCAGCATTTTCTTATGAACAAGCATTTAATCCTAAGGCTACTGTAACAAAGGATGGTTACAAACTCTCAGCCAACCCACGTATCTTCTCCTTCTCCCGGGAGCAATAGTTGGGTATTGTTTACGGTCTGCTGACGGCATTTTTTCTTTCAATTCCTTTTCTGAACAAGTGTGTTCTGAAAACGGTTGATTTAGAAGAGATGAAACGTAATGCCAGAGAGTATGCAGACTCGATTGCTACACTGCGTGAAGATGGGCAGTATGCCCAAATGCGACAGTACTGTTTTTATATCGATAGTTTAGTCGGCGGACGTAATGATGCCCCTTCCCAGTTTATTGCCCAATTTGCTTTTTTAAATGCGGCCCAATCGCATATGCTGGCCGGAGAATATGAAGAAGCCGTTGATGTATTCGAGCAGATGCTCGAAAAGTATCCCCAAAGCACCTTTGCTGAAAACATTTTTTTTACTGCGGGTCAAGCCCTTATGCAGGCCAAAGAATATGAAAGGGCGATTGGCTGGTTTGAAAGACTGGAGAAAAACCGAGAACTCTCTGTTTCTTTCCCGAAGTATCGCCATGTTAACATTAATCCCGGCAAATACGTTGACTTGGATAAACTGAGTCAAAAAAAAGAAACTACCTCACGAATTTATACCACTAAAGAACAACAAAAAGAAGTCAGAGGAGAAAATGCTGATGCAGGCGGCAACACCTTAGCAGACGCGGTGGTG
>JBBQAD010000144.1:0-8299 GCA_038315885.1 Fibrobacteria bacterium
TTGCGAGGGATCGGCGGCATCCAAAGCGCGAAATGCCTCTTGTAATCCGAAAATGGTGCCCAATAGTCCGAAAAGGGTTGCTAGGTTGGCAAACAAGCTGAGGTAATGAGTTCGCTGTTGAAGTTTCGGTAATTCCCGTAAGGAAACTTCTTCGATAGCTTCCTTTATTTCTTGGTCGCTGGCTGTCTGTTCATATTTCCAAATTCCTGCTTCGAGTATGTAACCAAGAGGCGTACTCGTCCGGCTGGCGAGTTTTCGGGCTTCACCTACTTTGTCTTTTCGAATCAAAGAGCTTAAGTCGGCCAGTAGTTTTTTAGAATTTACTCTGCATTTGAAATAGAAAAACCAGGCTCTTTCCAGGCTGATTGCCAGGGCAAGTGCAAGAATCCCTAGAATCACATAGTTGATTATTCCGCCCTCATCGATAAATTTTGCGATTTTTGTAAAATCTTCCATTTAATTTAGCCCCTTGAGGATTGGCGGTTTTTCGGACTTTTGAGTAATTATATCCCTCACACAAGTTCCCATGCAAATTAAAACGGCTTGTTTTCAGGCAACTTTCGCGATATATTAGCAGACGTACAAAGCCTTAAAGGATGTAGTTATGCGAAAAATTTTTACCCTATTGATGATTTTTGCGGTTTCATCCGCATTGGCCGCTTCAAAATCAAAGACCAAGCAAGTCAAGGTTACTCAAGTAAAATCGGAAGGCGCCACCCTCTATAAAGGCAAAAATGATGCCGCTGATGCCAAGGCCATCACCCAATTGAATGGTGGGGTGCAAGTGACCTTGATCAAAAAAGGGGATGACCGATCTTACGTTAAAACCAATACGGGATTAAAAGGCTTTGTTGATAACAGCAAAATCGAGATTTTAACACTCGCCGAAGGGGCAAGTCATGACATCGGAAACCAAGAGATCTTAGGTTGGTTGGATAATCCTTCCGCTGTTTACATCTTGGATAATTCCGGTCCTGATTTAAGTGCGCTTCCTCTAGACAGACGCTTTGATGATGAAATTCTCGAACCCCGCGATCGTGAAGAAGTTGAACGCGGCAACGATGAGAATTGATTAAGTCAACAAGCCCTCTAGTAACTGTGTTACAGTAATAATTTTTAGTTCTAAAAAACAAAAAAGCCCGCTTAGCGGGCTTTTTTTAATTCGTTTTCTAACCAGAATTCTGTCTAAAGGAGATCCGGAAATTTTACCAGGAGGAGCTTAGGCGATTCTGCGTCTTCAGATTACCAATAATCCATTGCTTAAATTCATCCAAGCCTTCTCCACTTAGCGAAGAGCAACTTAATAGGGGAGAGCTTAATTCTGTGATTTCTCCATCCCACTTTGCATCTGCGCCTAGGTCGGATTTGTTTACCAAAATCATATGGGGCTTATCGAGCAGAGCACTGTGATAGGCTGCTAATTCACCTCGAAGGATGCGGTATTGTTCAGAGATTGAGCCTTGGGTAGGGTCGAGTACAAATGCTAGAATCGCGGTGCGTTCGATATGCCGTAAAAATTGCAAACCCAAGCCTTTTCCCTCTGCAGCACCTTCGATTAAACCCGGCAAATCTGCAATGGCAAAACTGCCTCCCCCAGGAATAGTACAGACTCCAATATGTGGCTTTAATGTCGTAAAGGGAAAATCGCCCACTTTGGGACGCGCATTGCTCAGTTTACGCACGAGGGAGCTTTTACCCACATTGGGAAACCCAACTAAGCCGCAATCGGCCATCAGCTTCAACTCTAAGCGTAAGCGATAGGATTGCCCATCTCCACCGAGCGTGTGTTTAGTTGGAGCCTGGTTGGTAGCTGACTTGAAAGCGGAATTACCCACTCCGCCCTTGCCGCCCTTGGCTGCCATAAAAGTATCACTATCTGAAGTTAAATCAGCCAGGATGTCATCGGATACCGCATCCCGAATCAGAGTGCCAATGGGAACCTCAATAATGAGATCCACTCCATTTTTTCCGGTACAATGCGATGCGCCTCCGGCACCTCCGACTCCAGCTTTGAATTTTTTTTCATTTCCAATGTCATAGAGCGTATGTAAACCAGAGTGCGCCTTGAAAGAGATATGGCCTCCTCGGCCACCGTTGCCTCCGTCAGGGCCTCCGCGGGGAACAAATTTCTCACGGCGGAAACTGGTTGCCCCATCTCCGCCCTTGCCTGCTATGATTTCAATATTGCATTGGTCTAGAAACACGGGGCAAAGTTAGTATACCAAAGAGCCTTTGAAGAACTTTAAACTGTATTTATAGAAGCCAAAGAACCTCGATAAGCTCCAATTTAGCCTGCGAATGGGAAAATGCCCGACTTGTTGGCTGATAAGCCCCTTGTTAACTTCGCTAAAGCAAATAGCCGAGGACAACATTATGAATAAAAGATTTTTGACTACCGGAGAAATAGCCAAGATTTGTGAAGTGAGCGCCAAGACTGTAATTGCGTGGACCGAGAGAAATGAATTGCGCGCATTCAGGATAGGCAGAGGGCCCCGTCGTGTAACAATGGACGATTTTAATTCCTTTTTGGCCGACCGAAATTTCCCCATCGAAGCTAGAGTACAATTAGAAAGGGCTAAGCGGGTTGACGCCCAGCTAGAGGTCATGGCTTAAGCGGTGTAATTCTGCATCAAGACCCAATTTCTTAATTCGATTGTGCAGTGCTGTTCGAGTTAATTGCAGAGAACGGGCAGTCTCTGTTACATTCCCATTGAAAAGACGCAATCTGTTTTCCAAAAACATTTTTTCTTGATCTCGCAAAGAATCCATAAAATCTTCAAAACTGGAACGCTCATCAACAGATGGATAGCGTGGACCAGTAGTCTTCACCTCTGGTAAACAGGCTTCAATCTGTTTTTCATCAAGGCTTGTCCCCTCGATAAAAGCCAGAGCCCGTTGAATAATATTTTCTAGTTCGCGTAAATTTCCAGGAAAGTCATAGCTGGAGAGTCGCCGCAGAGCATTTGGGCTGGGCGCGGGAACCGGTTTGCCTTCTGGACAATGTTTCTGCAGAAAATGACTTACCAGTTCGGGTATGTCTTCGAGTCGATTTCTTAGAGGTGGAATTTCAATGGGAATCACATTCAACCTGTAATACAGATCTTCGCGAAACAGTTTTGACTTGACGGCTTCTTCTAAATTCTGATTGGTCGCAGCAATGATGCGAACGTGGACTTTTCGCAGGCGATTTTCACCCACCCTTCTCAATTCACCTTCCTGCAATATGCGCAATAACTTGGTTTGCACCTGGAGTGATATATCCCCGATTTCATCCAGAAAAATGGTACCCCCATCAGCCAATTCAAAGAGTCCCTCTCTATCTCCTACAGCTCCTGTAAAGGAGCCGCGGGCGTGGCCGAATAGTTCACTTTCTATCAGTGATTCTGATATCGCTGGACAATTAACCGTTACAAAATTTCCACCTCCCACCGCCTGAGAGCTATAGATAGCCCGCGCTACCAGTTCCTTTCCCGTACCGCTTTCACCGCGAATTAAAACCGGTGCTTTGGAGTGTCGGGCATGCTTTATTTTTTGTATCACAGTCTGTATCACATTTGAAGAACCAACAATATTTGCAGTAGAATATTTGTTTTCGAAAAGGCGGCCCAATTCGTTCAATTTGTTGCGGAGGGCCTTTTTTTCACTGCTGCGCGCTAAGGCTATTTGCAGCTGATCGGGATCGACCGGCTTCACCAAATAGTCATCAGCTCCCAAAGTCTGGGCCCGGCGAGCGATATCGTAAGAACCGTGAGCAGTTAAAATGAAGATGGCCATGTTTGCATCGACCTGCTTGGCACGTTTGACGAGAGCAAAACCATCGATACCGGGCATGACCAAGTCTGTAATCATTACATCGAAGCGCGATTCCTTAAGTATCTGCAAGGCCCGTTCGCCACCTTCAGCTAACTGGCAATCGCATCCCATCGTTTTTAGTAATTGATTTAAAGCCGAAGCAGTTATTTTTTCATCATCAACAATGAGGACTGAAGGGCTGGAGTTCAATGTCATCTCTTAAAAGGGAATGCTTGTGAATGGTGATAAAATCTGCCTAAACCAGAGTGCTGAAAAGTTTCGAGTCTAAGCATTCGCATTTGCAGAGTGATATAGTATTCATGATTAAGGCAGACCATTCGCCTAAGCAGTGTATGCCCACTTGATCAGGGCTTAGCCATCATTTTGCCAGCTGCGATTGAGTTCAGCGTAGATTTTCTTGTATGAATCGAACTTGTCTTTCTCAAAGGCACAGATTCCGCAGCGGGGACGCACCCAAATACGACGTGCATCAGGTAAGGCCAGTTGCCGATTCAAAGTTTCTTGCAGCTTGGTGGTTATTTTGGGAACCTCAGCTCCTTGGGTCATGGGGAGCACAATAATAAAACGATTAAAACTGAGATAGCCCACAAAATCGCTGGCACGCAAGGTTTTGCGCAGATCTTCCAACAAAAGATTTTGCAATCCTCTTAGAGCCAAGCCATGTAAACGGTGGGATTCTTCATCTTCGGGTAAGCCTTGAAAGGCGAGCATGATTACCGAAAAAGGAAGATCGTAACGCTTGGCGCGATTGACTTCGAAACGAATAAAAAAATCAAGAACAGCTCGTACATATATTCCGGCTGGAAGCTCCTTCGACATGGCTTTATTTTTTCGGACCGCCATTTCTTTGCGAACCTTCGCCAAGATCTGATTAGCAACATCCTTGGCAACGGTCTCAACTGACAAGGAGTTTTGCACCAAACCCATGGCATCATCCATCTCCTGTTCGGAGGAGAACAACTCCAGCATGAAATTCACTTTTTCGTCGGGTGCCATTCCCACATTTTCAATCTGGGCCAGAGCCGCCTGGGATTTGATGTCATTAATGGATTGATTGACTCGCAGGCGAAGTTTTTGTTCTGCCATGGACTGGATTTCAGCAGGTAGCTGTTTGGTTTTTAGTTCTTCGCCTAGAGCGGTTTCCATTCTCTGAAGCATGCTCGAAAGTTTTGTCACACCTTTGGGATCTGCGGCAATATCTTTGGCCATGGCTTCGCCAGCTTTTTCGACATATTCAGTTAGAGCTAAAACCAGGTCTTCACCGCTAGAATTTTTATTGATACGCTTGACTTCGCTCGCCAGCACAATCAGTTTAGCGGCTTCTTTGGGGTCACTGCGAAGCTGTCCCAGTAGCTCCTCTTTCGATACACCCATGGCTTCGCCGGCTTTGACGAAATCATCCATGAACTGATCGGAAGTGACCAAATTGCTCAATTCATTGATTACTTGGTAATACTGGGTTAAGGGCACTCCCATTTTGACAAATTCGGAACGTATCAGGGGTAATACTTTTTGTAACTGTCTTTTTTCGGGTAGCACCCTTTGAATCACCTGGGCCATGCGTTTGACATTGCCGTTGGTCTTTACATATTCAGATACAATCAATTGGGCGGCCGTTTTATCAAAAATTTCTGTAGCGGAGTCCGAACCCTCTTTTTCAGCCAAATAAGAAGCCATATTTTGATGGCTCTGCATGGCTTTTAACAGCTGCGAACGCATGTTATACATGCCAGAAAGCAGATTTTCAATCGAGACATTATCGGTTTTTGCAGTGGTCTGAAACATACCCAGCACATTCATCAGTGATTGCTTCAGCATCTCCCCCTGATTGCCTGGGGAGGCTTGGCTCGCCATCTGAACCATCGCATTGGGTAAAGCTGCTGGGGCTTCCATCATTTGCATCAGTGCTAAATTGGCATTTAATTCAGAAGCGGTCACTCGACCTACGACTGCGCGCATTACTAAATCTTCAAAGCTACCGGCTTCTACTGAGCCCTCAGAACCTCCGCCCCCGCCGCCGCCCTCTTGAGCCCTCGCCAAAACATTGGCATCTGCAACAGCCTGGCCTTCTTTAACCGCTTGCAAGGAAACATTGTTAATCGAAAAGCACAGCACGTCTTTACGAACCAGATACTGTAAAAAACTTTCTGCATTGGCGTGGGTGAGACTGCAGGCATCTAAAAATGAGGTGAAGCTGATTAAGTCCATAGGAACAGAGATACTGATAGCTTCTATTCCAAAACGTTTTAAATGTTCAGCAATACGCTTATTATTGGGCTGATACAAGATTTCGTGTGACCCGATAAAGTAACCGGATTCTTGCAGCATGATACTGAGCTGCGTTTCTCCCTCCAAAATTTTGGAAAAAGCCTCAAAGACTTTGGGAATAGTCTCCTGAATAATGGGATGCTCAAAGGAGTACAAAACTGTTCTATTGAAAAAAAGATTCCAATTGCGTACCAGCTCTTCAGCCTGGAGACGTTTCGCGCTGCGTGGTTCCTGCTGCATACTCCCTATTCTTTAAAAATGCCTCAGCGCAAAATACGCTTTTGTAAGCGAAAGTGGTGAAGCTTGTCTGAGATTATTCCCTTATTTCATCTGAACAGCTATAATTTTATCGCTATTAAATAATCTAGGGTATAATCTTGTTGGGCTAGCCTTAATTCCGGGGAGCTTAACCTGAAAATCCGTTCAGGAGATGGAATACATGTCAACTCGACCTAAACAAATGCGCCCCTCTCGACCACCTGATCCGAATCTAACCGGACAAACATTAGGCAATGTAGTGCTGCTTGAAAAAATCGGTGAGGGCAGTATGGGAACTGTTTATCGCGGTTATCAAACCAATCTTAGCCGTTCAGTTGCTGTCAAAGTGGTGTTTAGCAATCGCTTTGACCGACTCATTACCGCAGAACGATTTCGACAAGAAGCCGAGATTGTTGCCAATCTTGAGCATCCCAACATTGTTTCCATTTTTGAATTTGGTGAAAAACCCGACCTGATGTTCTTTGTGATGCAATTGGTCGATGGTATCAGCATGGGCTCCTGGTTACGCAACCGCAAGCGACATCCCATTCCCAGAAAGCGACGCCCCGAACTCGCCGAAATCATTAATATTTCCCGACAATGTCTCGATGTACTTCAGTATGCACATGAGAGAAAGGTTGTTCATCGGGATATTAAACCTGAAAACATCATGTATATCGAGAAACAGCGCCGTGTAACAGTAACCGACTTTGGTTTAGCTTCTGCCTACCAAAGCATGAATGCCGCTGAAAAAGCTTTTGTACTGGGTTCACCCTTGTATGTATCACCTGAACAGGCGCGTGGAGAAGAAGTCGATGGCAGGGCCGATCTCTTTTCATTAGCCTGCGTACTTCTAGAAATGACCTTGGGATTTTTGCCCGTGAAGGTGGAACGTCCTGAAAAAATATTCAGAACCCGTGCCAAAGAATCACCCGATATGTTTACAGGAACTGCCAAAGAACATTTAGCTTCCATTCCTGATTTTTGGAATGGCTTCTTACAGAAAGCCCTTGCTCCCAAACGGGCCGATCGTTTTCAAGATGCGGGAATAATGATGGAAGCATTGGATAACCTGGTTGCCATCCATGGTGTTCCGATGATCTGAATTGGCCAAGGAAATGAGTGATGTGTCGAATTATAAACTCGATTTACCAATTTACGCTGAGATGAACTATTTTCTTCAGTTATGAAGAACAAAGAAGCTGAGAGCGGCCAAGCCTCCGGAGAAAAAAATCAAGTCTTGGAAAGACTATTAGAACGTCTAAGTAAAGACGAAATCGAAGTTCTAGAAGAATTTGATAAAATCCAGAGTACCTATAAAGAATTTTACGGCAAGATCGAAATTGCCCATGAATTTCTTGATCTGTTAACATTTAAAATCAAAGAATCAAAATCCACTATGGATAAAAAGGTTCTAGCCCAATTTTCTTTGGATTTCTTTTTACGCACCATTCGAGAGTATGGATACAATCCCAAATTTGTCGCTGTACAATGCAAAGCACTGATAACCTACCATCAAAACCAAAAAGATTTAGATAAAGCTATTGAAGTCTGTGAATTTCTGATTCGCCATGGAATTACCGATGATGATGCCAAGGGCTTTCATGTTCGCTTGGATGAATTGTATCGGTTACGAAAAAAAGTGGATGAACGCAATATAGAATTGTCAGATATCAAACTGCCTGTTGCAGACGATGATGACGAGGATAAAGATTAAGGGCCTCCCTTTTTTTAAAAATTTTACAAGTTAGCCTCAAAAAGCTTGCTTTTTACCTCAAATTGCTTAACATAATAGAGAAGTAGTTTCTTTCGGTGTCAAGCTGAAGGTCACAGATTGCGATATAGTTATAGATAGCCTGACCTAGTTCATTCTTGGGGGACTGTATGCAGTTTATCCGCGCCAATTGCAGAGACCATTTTAGTGTGCAAGACTTTGATTTCATCTCAGCTGTCTTGGAAC
>JBBQAD010000487.1:0-2350 GCA_038315885.1 Fibrobacteria bacterium
CTAGCATGAGCAAGGCCAATTTGAAGAAAACTCTACTTTTCATCGATGATGATAAGGGCGGAGTGATTCAAATTGCCAATGTTAAAGGTGGGGTGGGTAAGTCCACTCTTGCAACTCACTTGGCGGCATGCCTAGCCCGTCGCGGCCCAACCTTGCTGATCGATCTTGATGTTCAAGGCAGCGCTAGTTCAGCCTTGGGCCAAGACCCCGGTGAGACCACAGCCAGCAGCAGCCAACTTTTCAAAAAAAGATTCTATCCTCGCAGCAACGAAGCCTCAGGCCGATTTGGTCATGCCATGGAGCGGATCTCCTTGGGAGTAAAACGTTTTACTTTTCCCGGATTAGTGAATGAAGCCCCTGTTACGAGCTTGGCTGTTCCGGTCGCACCCGGCCTTGATTTGATTCCTGCCAATGCGGATTTGTATCGATGTCAAGACGGTAAGGGACTCGGCAACCTGATATTCAACCTTGCCGTTTGTCGCGACTATTACAAATATGTTTTGGTTGACACCCCTGCGGTATGGAATCGCATGATTCAGCAGTTATATAAACATTCTGATTTGACTCTAATTCCGGTGACACTGAACGCGCTTTCCACCAAGTCGTTGCGGGATTATGTGTTACAGCTCAACAGAATGATGCAGAAGAATCCACTCGTCAATTTTCGTGTGGTCAAGAATGAAGTATTTGGAAATTCAGAATCTAAAATGATCGGTAAAGCCAAGACCATGATGGTGAACCGTGAATTTTTAGGGGCCATTGTCAAGAGCTTATCGTCTGTCTCACCTGAGGGCCGCTTCGCCAACCCAAGTTCTCTGGTGATTGATTTAGAAATTCCCGAGAGCGCCGCTATTCGCAGTGCTCAAGACCGGGGGCAGACTCTATTTCAGGGAGAAAAGTCTTCACCCGCACAAGCGGCGTTTACATCATTGGCTAGACAGATACAATGGATACTCAACGAAGTGCCAAATGATCCTAAAAAGCGGGTGCCGGCGCCTTCCCCCCAATGGATTAAAATGACACGCTTTGCAAAAGCAGCAGTTTTCTTATGCGTTTTGATCTGGAGTCAAAAAATCATTTCGAATCAGGCTCCAAATACTCCAGCGCTTTCGGGACAAATCGAACAGGCTTCTCTGCAACCCATTGTGCACAAGTTTGACGGCAACAGTGAATCACTCTATCGGGTGGCCAAATTTGCCCTGTGTCAATACTTGGCTATTGTCCCCTCTTACCAAGATGTCTCTGGATATATTAACGAAGTTTTAGCCTACCATAACTCACGTATTGACCCATCAAAGCGCATCGATGATCCAGATCGAATTCCGAATAACACCGAATTGGTTTTTTATCCGCCCGTTAAAGTCAAAGAGCGAGCTTACGAAGGCCAACTAAGCGGCTTTCGATACTTTATGTCTCTTGTGGAGGACCCCTACCCCTATATCACCGGAGTATGGGCCGATAGGGGAACAGGTGGTGGAACCCCTCACGCAGGCATCGACGTTGCAGGCCGATTGGGCAATAAGGTCTATTCTCCCGTCGAAGGAGTGGCATTCTTAAAAAACACCAGTGATGGCGGCAACATGGTGGGCATCAAGTTTGACAACTGTATTTTGTTTTTCTGCCACTTCGACAAACGCTTGGTTAAAGAAGGACAGCTTGTTAAAAAAGGGCAAGCAGTGGGGACCATTGGAATGACTGGCCGCACTAGCGGACCCCATGTTCATATAGGCTATGGAATCAAGTATCCCCGTGATGGAGTTAGTTTTGGCCGCGATACATATCGGCTTACCGATCCAATGCTTTGGTTCTACAGGCAAAATTATTTAGACCACGCCCGGGGTGAAACGGTGGCCTGGACAGACGGCTAATTACGGTCTAGCATTTTCCCGACTGTGCGCATCTCGATTCTTTCCATCCGCTTTTTTTGCTTCCTTCTATATTCCTAGCGAAACTTTTGCAGGAAGCGTAATACAGATACATGAAGCTCCCCTGGTTTGCCCGATGGTTCGGTGAAGATTACAAATGCCTTTACGCTCATCGCGATCAGAAAGAGGCCGATGCCCAAGTCCACTTTCTAGTCAGTACCTTAAAGTTGGAAAAGCAAAGTCTGATTCTCGATTTAGGCTGTGGTGCGGGAAGGCATATGGGTCCTTTGCGAAAACAGGGCTACCGGGTTTTCGGCCTTGATCTAAGCCCGGTTTTACTGCGAACTGCTAGGGAATCGAAGCACCCCGTGTTACGGTCAGACATGCGATACCCTGCACTTAAAGAGAGCAGTTTTTCATTAGTTGCCAGTTTTTTTACCAGCTTTGGATATTTTGATGACTCTAGCGAAGACGAAGGTGTGCTG
>JBBQAD010000322.1:0-4700 GCA_038315885.1 Fibrobacteria bacterium
GATAGTGCGCGTTGGGTGATGGCAATCAGCCCCTGGAAAAGTAAGGCTAGTTCTTCACTTGAAAGCGGTATTACTGTTGCCCATTGGCAGGATGACGGAATTCCTGACAAGTTATACAATCGCTATGTTATGCATGAAAAAATGGACTCTCTACGCGAAAGCGAAGGTTACTGGTATTACAGTGAACATTCATTCAAGGTGATTACAGACAGCGTAGTCATTCCCACCAAGCCTTTGCAATTAAAATTGACTAAGGGTGATTTGGGTTGGAACCAAATAGCCAACCCCTTTCCCTACGCGGTCGATGTTCGTTCAGAAGGACTCAAGTTTTGGTCATGGGATTCTGGTCGCAATGATATGGTCCTAAGCAAGGGCATATTAATGCCTAGGCAAGCCTATTGGGTTCAAGTTACTCAGGCTAGAACTTTAAATATTCTTAACAAAATTTATTATCCTGATTCAGTTACACTGAACAAAACTACAGTATTAAGTAAAGCTGCTTTTTACTCCAAGAATCAATGGTCAGCCAGCATTACCTTGCAAGCTGGAAAGTTTTCAGATAATGATAATATTTTCGGGATTCGCCCCAATCACGCTACCTTAAAGCAAGAAAATGGTTTGGAAGCTCCCCGTATGGGACGTTATGTGTCACTGGCATTTCGTTCCTCTGAACAATCGGCCCCCGAAGCGATTTCCTACAAAGCAATTGATGTAAACAATCTGGATCAGGGCGTTGAAACGTCAGATTTCTGGTGGGACATGCAGATTGACAACCAAAGTTTCTCGACAAACACCGCAAATATAACAGTCAAGGGAATCTCAGAGTTACAAAGTCAGGGCTACCAGCTCTACCTGGTTAAAGCAGGAACTGCACAAGTAATTGAAGACGAAGTCTCCATTTCCGTCTCTATGAATGCCGAACTTAACTATTACAGTCTCGCTCTGAGTAAGGATCCCAATTTCAGCAAACGAGTCGTCCAGGGCTTAAGTTTACAAGGAAATGCTCCCAACCCTGTCTCCCACTCCACTGACTTCCTATTTTATTTGCCCTACCAATGGTCAGAAAACGGCAGCCGAATTGCAGATTGCTCATCCGTTCAAATCACTATTTTCGATGTCAGTGGTCGTCAGGTCGATGTCATTCATTCAAAAAACCTTTTGCCCGGCCCTCAGCGCTTGACGTGGGTTCCAGGCCGCAGTGCCAAGCGGCCAGTTCCTGGAGTCTATTACTATCGACTTAAGACCGATAAACAAAGTATCTCAGGGCAGCTTTGGCTTCAGGGATCATTGAATAAATAAAACTTCACGTTTTTTTGTTCACAGTTTGCTTCAGTAGCCAAAGAGACTATCGGCTGGCAAGTACAATTGTTATTTTACTCAAATGCCATTTTCAAAAAAACTTAAAGAAAAAACGCCTACCCTTTCCTTTGAATTTTTTCCCCCGAAAAATCCGACCGGATGGGGAACTCTTTACTCAACCTTAGGTGATACATCTCGTTTAGGTCTGGATTACGTTTCAGTAACCTATGGCGCGGGTGGTTCGACCCGCGAAAAAACCATAGAACTGGTGAGCCGCATTCAAAATGAATTGGATCTTGAAGCCATGGCTCACTTGACCTGTGTGGGACACTCTAAGCAGGAATTGGCAGACATTCTGTCTCAAATGAATGCCCAAGGCATCAAAAATGTACTTGGCTTACGGGGCGATCCTCCCAAAGGAGTGAAAGATTTTAAAGCGCATGCGGAAGGCTTTGCCCATGCCAGTGAATTGATTGAGTTTATTGCTAAAAATTATGGTTTTAATATTGGCTGTGCCTGTTATCCCGAGATGCATCCGCAAGCCAAAGATCTTGACAATGATATCCTCTATCTGAAGCGAAAGCAGGATTTGGGAGCATCATTTGCAATAACTCAACTGTTTTTCGGCAACGATGAATTTTTGCGCTTCCGGGATAAGAGCGTAAGTTCAGGAGTAACAATTCCCATTATCGCTGGCATCATGCCTGTAACCGGTGTTACTCAACTCGATAAATTTAAGGAAATGTGCGGCTGTTCTATTCCTGACAGATTGCTCAATTTTCTAAATACCGGTGACAGCCATATGGTGGTTGAAAGAGGAATCGATTTTGCAATTCATCAATGCGAAGAATTATTGAAGAACGGCGTAGCAGGAATTCATTTGTATACATTAAACAAGTCTATCTCTTCTCTGAAAATTGCAGAATATCTGCAAAACACTGGGTTTTTCCCAAAAACGCAACTTCAAGCTTGATTTTGAGTCAAAGTCACACGAAGCCTGAGGCCAGCGGCTTTTCTGGACGTATACCTGCAAGTTTAGACAATGATCCTCTCTATCTGGCCTTGAAAAAACGCAAAGAAACCCATCAAAAAATTATCGATTTAAGCCAAAGCAACCCGACTCAGGTGGGATTCGAATACTGGAATCTCTGGCCTACGGCACTTAATCATCCAAAGGCCCAAATTTATGAACCCGCAGCCTCCGGCCTTTTGCAGTGTCGTGCCTCCATTGCAAGCTATTACGCTGAAAGAGGAATCCTTTGCGAAGCTGATCAAATTCATATCACTTGCAGTACATCAGAAGCCTATAGCCATTTATTCAAACTCTTTTGTAACCCGGGCGATGAAGTACTCTTCCCTCTTCCCTCCTACCCTTTGATTGAAGATCTTGCTCAACTGGATTCAGTTGTGGCCCTTCCTTTTCCTTTAACGCCGCCTTGGAAGAATCAATTTAAAGAAGCCCATTTACATCATATAAACACTACTATTCTACCGGGCCACTGGAGTCTCGATCTACAGGCAATACGTCTGCGAATTAGCACAAAAACAAAATTGCTGCTTTTGGTATCTCCCAATAATCCCACCGGTCATTGTTTACATCAAGAAGAATTCAATTCACTCCTTGAACTTTGCCGAGATTATGGACTTGCCTTGGTTTTAGATGAAGTCTTTGTCGACTATTCCTTTGATTCTTTAGCTTTGATTTTTCCCGAGCCTACTGAACAGCCTCTGGTTTTTCTGTTGAATGGTCTATCTAAAACTGTTGCGCTACCTCAGGCTAAATTGGCCTGGATTTTAAGCTTAGGACCGAAAGAAAATGTGAAACAGGTAATGGATGCCTTGGGTTACATCGGAGATGCCTATCTCTCTACTTCATCTGCAATTCAATTAGCCTGTCCTGAACTTTTGTCCCAAAGACAAGACCGAGTTACAGCCATTAATTCACGTTTGATCGAAAATTTAAATCGATTGCAACAAGTTATTCTTAATCAGAAGTTGTGGACTCTATATCTACCTGAAGCAGGCTGGTATGCACTTTGTCGGCACCGCGATTGTATTGATGTTGAGCAGTTCTGTCTCGATATGCTGGAATCATTTGGAGTCTACCTCCATCATGGTCATTACTTCGGTATTGAGGAAGAGACCGTTATTGTTCTATCGTTATTATGTGAAGAAGAACAATTTAGCCAAGGAATAAATCTTGTGTTTCAAGAAGATAGAGCCTAATGACTATCACTCAAAAATTTGAAGTCCCTTCATCTCAGGCAGAGCAAATAAAGGCGAAAATCCGACGCTATTATCAAGCTGCGACCGATGATTACTTGCGATATTACCAGAGCCATTGGCATCACCATATGCATTATGGATTCGAACGTAATTTGCCTAAAAGGGGGAACCCCACCGAAAACTTGATCCGTTACATGAGTGACATAGCAGGCCTGCAAGCAGGACAACGATTACTCGATGCAGGCTGCGGTGTTGGAGGCTCCGCCATTTGGCTTAGCAAGAATCTTTCGCTTCAGTGTGTCGGAATCACACTTATGCAAAGCCAGGCCAATTTGGCAAAGGGATTCGCAGGCAAGGCCCAGATTCAGGTAAAGGCCTGTCGCTTTCTGGTAAATGATTTTACAATGCCATGCTTTCGCAAAAAAAGTTTTGATGCAATATGGGCCATCGAAAGTTTTGATCATGCTCCAGAAAAAAAAGAATGGATACATGAAATGGCCGAGCTTTTAAAACCGGGAGCCAAGCTGATAATTGCCGACGGTTTTCGCTCCGGAAAAAAGTTTTCGACATCAGAAGAACGCCAATACAAAGGATTTCTGGAAGGTTGGGCAGTCCCACATCTTTGCAGTGCAGCTGAATTAAGACAATACACCGAAGCAGCCGGTCTAAAAGTGTTACATGCAGAAAATATCTCTGATGATATTGCACCGCATGCACAAGCGATCAGTCGATTCGGTCTAATCTTTGTTCCCTGGCGTTGGTTTCTGAACCGTTTAGGGCTATGTAGTCAAGAAAAATTGGGAAATGCAAAAGCGACTTGGCTGCAATACCGGGCCTTTAAAGCAAATCTGTGGACCTATCAATTTTTTGTTTTTCAAAAGCCCTGATTATTAACTTTGTGAGATGCAGAAAAATTCTCACTTCGATCAAATTCCTGCTTTGGTTTATGGAGCTCTCAGCACGGAAATTATAGAATCCCCCAAAGGAATTCGAATTTGCCGATTGAGTCCTAAGCAAATCAAGGCTTTGGAATACACAATTCGATTTCAAAATCGTGGATATTTTCCAGCTGGGGTAGTACTTCGTTGTGTAACATCGGCGGATTGGCTTTCGCTGGACATTACCTGCGGAGCATGGGCCCGCAATTATGTACGTATTGATTATCGGATTAATGG
>JBBQAD010000496.1:0-2196 GCA_038315885.1 Fibrobacteria bacterium
AACACAAAATCAGAAGGGTGTATTTACCAGCCACATGGCACGACATCTGGTCGGTTTGTATTACGGAATCAAGGGAGCACGTGATTGGCGTCGCTGTTTAACCGAATCAAGTAGGGATCATAAAGTTTCAGCCACTGTTATTCTCGAAGCAGCTGCACTGGCAGAGCAACATTGGCTAAATGCCGCATAATCTTAACTCGTTTTGAGAAAATCTCGATCATGCCTAATGTAACTCGACCTAAAGTAGCTGTACTCTTGTCCGGCGGAGTGGATAGTTCAGTCGCTTTGAGCTTGTTACACGCCGAAAATCGATACGATCTGTGTGCTTTTTATCTAAAAATTTGGCTTGAAGATGAATTGGCTTATCTAGGTGATTGCCCATGGGAAGATGATCTCCGCTACGCCAGAGAAGTGACTGATTCACTTGGGATTCCTCTTAAGGTGATTCCTATGCAATCCGAATATCTTTCAAAAGTGGTCGCTGAGGCACTGACAGAATTAAGGCAGGGCCATACGCCCAGCCCCGACATCTGGTGTAACGAACGAATTAAATTTGGAAGTTTTGTAGATGTCATTGGTCCGGAATACGAAAAAATAGCCTCGGGTCACTACGCTCAAGTCGAAGCAATCGACTCAGCAATTGACTCATCGATTAGCCCTAAGTTTTATCTGAAGCAGGCGCCTGATCCCATCAAAGACCAAACCTATTTTCTTTCGCGTTTAAGCCAGGCTCAATTGAGTCGGATACTCTTTCCCATTGGACACATGAGTAAGCAAGAGGTGAGAGCCAAGGCCCAAGAACTGAATCTGGCCACCCAAAGCCGAAAAGACAGCCAAGGTATTTGCTTTCTCGGCAAGATTCATTATCGGGATTTCGTCAAGTTTCATCTCGGAGAAAAAAAAGGTGAAATTAAGGATATCAATTCCGGAAAGATTCTGGGTACTCACCAAGGTGTCTGGTTCCATACTGTTGGGCAGCGGCAAGGTCTCGGCCTGGGTGGCGGACCCTGGTATGTTGCCAAAAAAGCCTTAAATGAAAACATTCTTTATGTATCTCATGGAGATGATCTTCAAACTGTATCTCGAACCCGATTTGAAGTAGCTGAGTTTCATTGGATACCCGAAATACCCAGCTCACTAAAAGAATTTTATGATATCAAGTTAAGACACGGTCCCCATTGTGTTAGAGCCAAATTAAAAGAGATATGCGACGGACGCTTTGAAATTGAACTTGTTGAGGGAGATCCAGGTGTGGCCCCAGGTCAATCGGCCATCATTTATGATGGCCCTTATTGTCTGGGCGGAGGCTATATCATTTAGGTCTATTTGCTTTTATGCCAATTGTCCACAAGAGCGATTATCTGTTCGGGTGTAACATTTTCGTCAAAATCAGTGTAACGCACTAAGTTGCCTTTTTTATCGATTAACATTACAATAGGTACATAACCATTCCCATAGGCGTTGCCCAACTCACGTTTACTGTCTTGATAAACTGGCATGTGAACCTTTGCATCCTTGATGAATTTTTCGATTTCCTTTTGCTGGTTGCTTCCTGAGGCAACGGCGATCGCTTTAAGGCCATTGTTGGTTTCTTTTTCAACGGCAGCTTGTACAAATGGAAAGGCATGTTGACAATGGGGACAAGTAGCTGAAAAATAGAAGATCAATAATTCCTGGTTTTGATAATTAGGCAGAGGAGTGTTCGCATTCCAAATAGGGCTTAAGGTTATCTTATAATTCATGGTAAACTTGGGATCAGGCTTGGCAGTTGTGTCTACTACCTTGGAAGTCGGAGGCATCTCAGGGCCTTGAACGGGGGCTTTCGTATGAACTGTTTTTGTATCAGCGGCTTTGGCCTTGGCGTCACCTGCTTCGGACTTCTGGCAGCCAAACCAGAATGCTGCCAATAAAAAAGCACCAATTGAACATACGGCAGGGCTTAAAAATCGCGTCTTCAAAGTAAACTTCCTTTTGTATTTAGCCATTCTAATAAAATACTAGCCTGAGAAGCAGGCAACAAGTGAAGAGAAATTTTTCATTTCTGTTTTTGTTTTAAATAAGCTCTAGAGTATAAAAAAAATGGAAATTGAGCATAGAATGAACTCGATTTCAAGTAAAAGTCCCTCTATCCCATTTAAATTCTCCAACCCTGCGGAATGGACTTTATCTGATCAAAAGAAAATGGAAAAAAGAATC
>JBBQAD010000457.1:0-3046 GCA_038315885.1 Fibrobacteria bacterium
TCATAATGGTCGATCTTCGATTTACTGATTGGATTGGAACTTGGCAACATACCACTGTACCCCTAAATCCCTTTACCGAAGACTCGTTTAAAGACGGATTCCATTTTGATGGAAGCTCCATTCGAGGATGGAAGGCTATCAATAATTCCGATATGATGTTGTTGCCGGTTCCCGAGTCAGCACGTATCGATCCTTTCACAAAAGCAAAAACCCTTGTCGTGGTTTGTGATGTGCTTGACCCTGTGACACATAAAGCCTACGAACGCGATCCCCGCGGCATTGCGAAAAAGGCAGAAGCATTTTTGAAGAGCAGCGGAATAGGTGATACTATCTATTTCGGGCCCGAAGCCGAGTTTTTTGTTTTCGACAGCATTCGTTATGAAAACGAACAACAGCAATCCTTTGTTTACATAGATTCTGTTGAAGGCCATTGGAATAGCGGCCGAGATGAAGGCCCTAACTTAGGCTACAAGCCCAGATATAAAGAGGGCTATTTTCCAGTTTCGCCTACAGATTCCTTAGTCGACATCCGCGCTGAAATGGCATTGACCATGCAAAGCGTTGGTATTGATGTAGAATGTCAACATCACGAAGTTGCCACTGGCGGCCAGTGTGAAATTGATATGAAGTTTTCCAGCATGGTCGACATTGCCGATCAGCTAAACTGGTTCAAGTATATCGTGAAAAATGTAGCCCGCCGCAACAATAAGGTTGCGACCTTTATGCCCAAGCCCATGTGGGGCGATAATGGTTCGGGAATGCATTGTCATCAGTCTATCTGGAAAGATGGAAAAAACCTCTTCGCTGGTGATGTATATGCTGGACTCTCCCAAATGGCCATGTGGTATATTGGCGGTGTTTTGAAACATGCCAAATCCATCTGTGCCTTCACTAACCCCACTGTAAACAGCTATAAGAGATTGGTACCTGGTTTTGAAGCACCGGTCAATATGGCCTACAGCGCCAGAAACCGCTCTGCTTCTATTCGTATTCCCACACATGGAGTTTCCTCCAAAGCGAAAAGAATCGAAGTTCGTTTTCCTGATCCCGCCGCTAACCCATTCTTGGCCTTCTCCGCTATGTTGATGGCTGGTTTGGACGGAATTGCAAATAAAATTGATCCCGGAAAGCCAATGGACATGAATCTTTATGATTTAAGCCCAGAAGAACTGAAAAATGTTCCCAGCGCTCCAGGTTCATTGAATGAAGCTCTGCAATGTCTAGAAGATGACCATGAGTACCTACTCAAGGGAGATGTCTTCTTGCCGGATACGATTGAAAACTGGATTCATTACAAACGGGAAAATGACATTAAAACCATCGCCCAGCGTCCGCATCCGATGGAGTTTGAAATGTATTTCGACGTCTAGTTTATTTTAAAAAACCATTTGTTCTAATTGAGTCCCGGGAAGTCATTCCTGGGGTTTTTTTTTTAATCCAGCACTACGCTTGCCGTAATTCGGTCGGCATGTTTACTTTGCTGAAGCTTATGAGTAATGGTCCCTTCCAAAAGCAACAAGAGCTCTTAGAGCTAGCCTCTCCTGAAGAGAGAAAGGGACTTGAATACCACATAAGCAGTCTGGGATTCGCTTATCTCGACCCCTTTTCAAAGCAAGAAATTCTGCATCACTATCAAGTCTTAAAAACCTTGCAGAGTGAAAGTGATTTTAAAATTGAACTGCTTGACTTAAGCGATAGCCGTTTTGCTTTGACTTTATTTGGGCAGGATTTTTTAGGTCTGTTATCGGTATTGGCCGGAGCGATTACACTCGCCAACTTTGAAATCGAAGCAGCTAAAATCTTTACCTATCAAAGTACGGACTCCGCCAATTTTGTTCCTAAAATTGTGGATCACTTCATTCTTTATCATCCAAAAACCATTACTAATCTTGATAGTTTAGCCCTGCAGTGGGAAAACGATTTAAAAACTGCATTGGGGATGCTCAAACTAAATGGCTACCAATCAGTAAGGCAATTTTGGCACCGAAGTTTGGCAGAGCATTATTCACAAATCAACTCAATGGACAACAAGGCCCTATTTACAATTGAGTTACAGTGGGAACAATTAGACCACGAAACTTTGCTAACCCTTAAAGGGCCCGAATCACCTGCATTTCTATTTAGTTTATCCAGTTTGTTAGCCTCCAAAAATTTGTCAATTCGACGATTTTTCCTTCAGGATGAAGGCTCCTGGGCCAAACACTTGATATACATTACCGATGCTAAATTAGAAGCGATTAATGACTCTGCGCTGATAAACAACTTGCAGGCGTCTATTCCACTTACCCAGCAATTTATGGCCTACCTTCCCTCTGCTCCAAATATCGATGAAGCAGTGAGCCGTTTTGACCGCTTTTTAGAAGACAATCTCAGTCTCGACCCGAGCAATAGCAGTGCATTGGTGGCCGCCTTGGCGCAGGTTTTTGGTTCGGGAAATTATCTCTGGGAACAATTTCTCAAATTGCAGCATGAAAACTTTCTTCCCTGGTTAAACCATCTCACTCAAAAAAAATTATTGAAATCAAAGGAAGAATTACAACAAGAACTGGATACCCAGCTTCTCTCCTTTTCGAATTTATCAGAAAAAATCGAATGTATTAATACCTATAAAGACAAAGAGTTATTCAGAAGCGATATACTACATCTATGTTATCCAAGTGTAACATTTGTCGATTTTTCAGAACAACTAAGCAATCTCGCCGATGTGGTATTAAGTACCAGCATGGAATTATGGCATTCCCAGTTGAAAGAACTTCACGGTGAAGCGTATCTAGATAACGAACAACCTTGTCGTTTTGCCCTGTTTGGATTGGGTAAATTAGGAGGACGAGAGCTTGGCTATGCTTCCGATATCGAAATCCAAATGATATATGAAAACTCGGGGCAAACTCGGGGCAAGGGTTCGATTGAAAATCGGGAATTTTTTGCGATGCTCCTGCAAGAAATTCCAAATTCTATTCGTACCCGCGAAGAAGGGATATTTCAGATTGATTTGCGTCTGCGCCCCTATGGCGAGGCAGGTCCCTTAGCCTGTGGTCTTCCTTCC
>JBBQAD010000470.1:0-2891 GCA_038315885.1 Fibrobacteria bacterium
GAATTTGGCCGAGAACTTGCATCCTGTAAAAAGCGATCCGAGTCAAATCGAACAGATCCTTTTGAATCTCGCCATCAATGCGCGCGATGCCATGTCTCGCGGTGGTGTAATGAAACTTTCTACCCGCAATTTAAGATTGCAAAATGAAGACATACCCCCCTCTATGGCAACTGATCAAGGGCACTATGTTTTTCTTGAGGCCAGCGACAACGGCATGGGTATGAACGAAGCTACCCAGGCTCACATTTTCGAACCATTTTTTACTACCAAGGCACCAGGAAAAGGAACTGGACTAGGGCTTTCCACCGTATTCGGAATTGTGGAACAGATGAAGGGTTGGATAAAGGTGATAAGCTCACCAAATAAAGGCACAGTCTTTCGAATTTGGTTACCGGCTTGTTTAGAACAACAAACTAGCCTTGAGGAAACTGATTTCGGAAATCCCAAAATTCAGGGTTCTGGCGAATTGGTGCTTTTGGTCGAAGATGAGCCTGATCTACGCAAACTTTTGCAAGAAGTTCTAATCCTTAATGGCTATAAGGTGTTAGTCAGCGAGACCAGTTTGCATGCGCTGGAATTGGCTAAAGAGCAACAAAGCCAAATAAGAATCATGTTAACAGATGTCATTATGGAACACATGAACGGGATGGAGTTATCCCAGGAAGTTAAGAAACACTGCCCTTCCATCATTCTTTTATTTATGTCAGGCTACACCCGTGATGCCTTAAAAGGACAGGAGATTTCGGAAGACTCCATCGAATTTTTAAGAAAGCCCTTTTCCCCCACCCTGCTTCTGACCCGACTTAAGGCCCTTTGCGAGAGAGCCCGCTGATCTTGCTATTTTCTTCGGCGAAGTTTAGGAGTCAGAGATGCCCATAAAATGCAATTACCTGTTAATGTTTCTTTTCGGACTTTCATTAATTCTGGTTTCATGTAGCAGCAGTACCAGTCTTTCCCCTGATGAGCACCAGAGCTTTTCCTTGGTCTCTCCGAAATGGGGAGATACAGTTCCCTCCACAGCTCCCCTTAAAATCACAAAAAGCGGTTTTGAATATGATGTTGGAGGAACAGCGCATTATGGTCAGGGCTTTTTCAAGGTCTTTTTAGATGTGAAGCCCAATAATTCCCGATCCAATTACAGTGGACTTATATCGAGCACTGATCAATTTTCACTTAGCAACCTTGCTCCAGGCGAGCATAGCTTGGTTATATCGATGCACTATTCCGACGGCCAGTATGCCGGTGCCAGCGATAGCGCCCACTTTATTGTAAGACCTTAAAAGGGCTTAGTCAGGGTAATCCCTTTATGGCTATCCTGGCCACGGTAGACTTTTCCGTTTTCAATGCGAAGTTTAAATTCAGGTAATTTGGAATTTTTTAAGGCAGGCCCGGATTGATAGGCTCCAGTGTTTACATCAAAAAAGGAATCGTGAATCCAGCAGCGTATCTCCCCGTTTTTCATGGGCTGCTCCCGTTCGCCATCATTTAGTTCACACATGGTATGAGGACAGATTGATTCATAGGCTTTTATTTCCGAACCCTGTCGGACCAGTAAAATTGGGCCCGTATGAGAATAAACCAAAGTGGCAAGATCGGGTTTAATATCCTCTTCCATAGCAAAGAATCCGTCATTACCTTCCGAAAGCGGCTTCTTGTTCACACTGGCTCGCAAAGGACGCGATGTACAAGCACCAAAACTAAGTGCCCCAGCACAAGCCAGCGTATTGATAAAGCCTCGTCGCTCCATCCTAGTCTCCCAGATTAAAAGTACGGGTCAGGTTAAATCCCAGTCGCCATAGCGCCCAACGTCTAGTCCCCGCTGGAGCCCCCGGCAAATAATTGGCCGCTAACATATCTGCATAATTCGAGAATGTCATAGCAAAACTATGGTTATAGATACGGTAGTTAAAACCATAACCCTGCAACCACTGCCCGTCTAGGGTTTCATTACCAATCGATTCACTGCGAACATACCCATAGTCATTCCAACTTATCGGCCATAGGGTTTCAGCAAAGAAAGAGGCTCTATTGACTCGATAGATTATTCCTAATCCCATTCCTGCGCTATGATCAACTGCAGCGGGACCCAGATTTGTGTTGCTCTGTCCCAATATGTTAAGCAGAAGATTCAGTTGATCGGATAACAGCTGTCGGTCTAGAATCAATGAGCCTCCGAAGGAATGCCGACGGGAATCGGGAAGCTCTCGCAGCGTGCGCAAGTTTGCATTTGCACTGACTGTAATACTTAAGGGTTTTTTATCCGTATGTTGGTTCCATATTTGAGTCTTGGCCTCCAAAAAGAATGTTTTGTTGGTTTTTTCACGGCCAATAGTCAGCTCTCCAAAATTTAGGAGTCCATAGGAGAGGTCCATATAAATGTTGGCAGACCCATCCAGTCCGAACAATCCGTAGGCGGGATTACTTTCTCCAATCGGACTCGCCTCGGCGAAGCGATGTTGAATACGATAAAGTAAATGTTGATGCTCGGTAATCTCTGAAGTTGCGAGACATACCAAATTTCGATCAGAACTGCCTGGGTAGTAGCTGAATGCGCCAACTTGTAGAATAAACAACCAATACAAAATTGAATGTCTTAAAATAATTTTCATGGCCATTCTACTTGATTAAAACAGAAAAGGAAATTAGCAAATCAGAATCAGTTAATTGAATATTGAAAAAATCGCTTGATTTTTTCAGAAGTTCCGCTAATTTATTAGCACTAATTATTTAGCAGGTAAAGTGAATAAGCAACCCAAAGTCAAGCCACTCCTGGCGCTTTCAGAGGCACCTAAAGCCAATACTTGGCAAAACCTAGTTCTGGCAACTGGAATTTTCTGGAAATTTTTCCGTTTTGTGTTTCCCTATAAAAGACAGATCATCTTAAAGCTTCT
>JBBQAD010000371.1:0-4160 GCA_038315885.1 Fibrobacteria bacterium
ATAGGGTTCACGAGCAACTTCCCAATAATCAGCTAAACGTTGAATCTGTAACAGATCAACCCCGGTATCTCTTTCCGAACCTGACAAGGCAGCGACTAAGGCATTTAGTGAGGGCTGACTGGTTGCCCCCGACATTGAAGACAAGGCGGCATCTACGATATCAACTCCTGCAGCAGAAGCGGCCAGCAAGCTGGCAACTCCATTTCCACTGGTATCATGGGTATGCAGATGAACGGGAATCTCCAGAATATTTTTAAGCTCTGTTACTAAGATTCGTGCAGCTTCAGGCTTTAGTAAGCCGGCCATATCTTTAATACCTAAAAAGTGTGTGCCGGCAGCTTGTAACTCTTTAGCGAGCTTCACATAGTATGACAGTCCGTATTTTACCCGCTTGCCATCAGTAATGTCCCCAGTGTAACAGATGGCTGCTTCACAAATCTTACCCGTCTTTAAGGCGGCATTGATAGAGGGTTTTAAACCTTCAGCCCAATTTAAACAATCAAAAATTCGGAATACATCAACGCCGTTTTTAGCCGCCAGTTCAATAAATTGTTCGACCACATTGTCAGGGTAGTTTGTGTAACCGACCGCGTTGCCTGAGCGAAACAACATTTGCATCAACTGTCCCGGCATCGCCGCCCGCAACTGCCGCAGTCTAGCCCAGGGGTCTTCGTGTAAGAAACGTAAGGCCACATCAAAAGTGGCTCCGCCCCACATTTCATGGGAGAAAAAAGGAGTGGTATAGTGTGAGGTAGCATGGGAGATATTCAGTAAATCAAAACTGCGCATACGAGTGGCAATCAGACTTTGATGGGCATCGCGAAAGGTGGTATCGGTGAGTAACAGTGATTTTTGCTGCATTACCCATTGTGCCAGTCCCTTAGCTCCCTTATCTCGAAAGATCTGCATGGCAGGTGAAACGGGAGCCGTTTCTCTGGTGACTTCGGGTACCATAGGCTTGTTAAATCGGGCCGGCTTCTGATTTGTTTCAATACCCTTGAAGCCGTTTACTGTTACATCGGCGATATATTGTAACACTTTGTTGGCGCGATTTTTTCGGCTTACAAAAGTCATCAGTTCGGGATTGTTGGCGATAAAGCCAGTGTCACATTCTCCCGCTAAAAAGATGGGATGCCGCAAGACATTTTCTAAAAAGGGAATGTTCGTCTTGACACCACGAATACGAAATTCCTGGATGGCTCGAAGCGCTTTTTTAGCAGCCAAATCAAAATGTAAGGACCAGGCGCACACCTTTATCAAAAGTGAGTCATAGTAGGGGGAAATGACCGCTCCCTCGAAACCTGAGCCTGCATCGAGTCGAATCCCAAAGCCTTCTCCTGCTCTGAAAGCCGTAATTTTTCCCGTGTCGGGAGCAAAATTGTTCTGGGGATCTTCAGTGGTTAAGCGTAATTGAATACAATAGCCACTTTTCTTAATGGACTCTTGAGATGGAATACGAATCGTATCACTGTCTAAGGGATGGCCTTCGGCAATGCGGATTTGGCACTGCACTATATCACGACCGGTGATCACCTCTGTTACAGTATGTTCGACTTGCAGTCGGGGATTGACCTCAATGAAATAATGTTTCCCTGACTTATCGACTAAAAATTCTACTGTGCCTGCATTGCTGTAATTGACATGGGCCGCAATCTTAAGCGCATCCCTGTACAAAGTGTCTTTCAGTTGCTTGCTCAGCGTTAACGAAGGAGCAATTTCAACGACCTTTTGATGGCGACGCTGAATGGAACAGTCGCGTTCAAAAAGGTGGACTCGTTTGCCATACTGGTCGCCCAATATCTGCACCTCTATATGCTTGGGCCCTTCTAAAAAACGCTCCAGAAAAACACTGGGATTTCCAAAGGCATTTTGTGCTTCGCTGCGGGAGCGTTGGAGGGACTGTACGAGCTCACTTCGATCGCGAACCACTGTCATGCCGCGTCCGCCGCCACCCATCGCAGCTTTAATGATTAATGGATAGCCATGTTCCTTGGCAAAAATGAGCGCATCTTGTTCGGTCTCAACTGCCTCTTTGGTTCCTGGAATAGTGGGAACTTGAGCTTTTTCGGCTATTGCACGAGCAGATACCTTGTCTCCCATCGCTTTTAAGACATCTACACTGGGCCCAATAAAGATGATGCCGGCTTTTTGACAAGCCTCAGCAAATTGGGGGTTTTCCGAGAGAAAGCCGTAGCCGGGATGGATGGCATCGACTCCATAGCGAAGGGCGATATCAATGATTCCTTCGATATCTAAATAGGCGGCAATGGGGCCTTTTCCTTTGCCAACTAAATAGGCTTCATCGGCTTTGTAACGATGCAGATGTAAGCGATCTTCTTGCGAATAAATCGCCACAGTGCCAATACCTAGTTCGCTACAGGCCCGAAAAATGCGAATAGCGACTTCTCCCCGATTGGCAACCAAGACTTTAGAGAAGGGTCGTAATTGAATTTGGACGGATTTTGGCATGTCTATATCACTTGTTAATGTCAAGAAAATGAATTGTTTGGCTGCAAAGGTAACAAGTTGCCTTCATAAGTTGCCTTCATAAATTGCTGTATAAAGTTGCCCTAACAAATTGAATATTCCCCGCGCCTTAAAATCCATAGAGCTGCTTATACTTCTGCTCCAAGTAGTTGGAGAGATACACTGGGTCAGGCTCTTTTCCGGTCACTTTTTTAACCAGTTCCCGTGGAGAGTATTGGCGACCCCAACAATGAATTTCTTTACCCAGCCAGTTTCGAAGTTCGAGCAATGAGCCTCTTTCGATTTGCTCGTCGAGATTGGGCATAGCTGTGCGGGCCGCGGCAAAAAATTGAGCACCATACATATTTCCCAAGGTATAGGTAGGAAAGTAACCCATTAATCCGCAGCTCCAATGGACATCCTGCATGTATCCATTCTTCGGCTCTGATACAGTAACGCCCAGCACTTCTTGATACTTCGCTTTCCAGGCTTCTTCCAAATCATCGACTTCAAGCTGCCTAGAAAAGAGAGCTTGCTCTAATTCATAGCGTACGATAATGTGCAAGTTGTAGGTCAGTTCATCGGCTTCCACCCTAATCAGTGATGGCGTTACGGCATTGATGGCCAGGGTGAAATCTTTCAGTGAAACAGAGGCTAATTGATCGGGAAAATGGTCTTTAAGAATGGGCAGGTAGTGGGTCCAATATTGACTTGAACGCCCAACTTGATTCTCCCAGAGTCTGGATTGAGATTCATGGATGCCCAGTGATACGGCTTCCGCAAGTGGGCCTCCATAGTTTTCTGGTAAAAAACCTTGTTCATAAAGCCCATGCCCGCCTTCATGTAGCGTGCTAAAAAGTGCACCGGGAAGATCATCTTCTCTATATCGCGTAGTCAATCGAACATCTTGAGGCCAGAGACCTTCGGTGAAGGGGTGGGCTGATACATCGAGCCGACCTGCATCAAGGTCAAAACCCATATCAGTCAAGATTATTTGGTTAAAAATTTTTTGTTTTTCTATTGAAAAGTTCTGTTTCAAAATATCTCTTCGTGCTTGACGCGGAGCTTCACGAATTTTGTTAAGCAGGGGAATTAATTGATTTTTAAGGTTGCGAAACAAGGGGGTTAAAGTGCTAACCCTAAGGCCTACTTCATACTGATCGAGCATGGCATCGTAGGCACAGCCTTCGTAGCCAAGACACTCTGCTTCTTGACGGCGCAATTCCAGTACCTTTTTTAACCAGGGATTAAAGCTTTGGGTGTCGTTTTTTTGCCGGGTTTCAGCCCAAATCTGCTGTGTCTGAGAGGTGGTTTTCGCTAATTCTTCGGCCAAAGTCGTGGGAATTTTTAAAATTTTATCGCGGTCTCGTTTAAATTCATACAACAAGGCCTTTTTGCTATCCCTTGACCCCTGACTTTCTTTCTGATCAATCTGAGTAGTAGCTTCTGCCAGCGTTTCACCCAAGTGGGGAGAGCAATACCGTTCATGTAAAACCTTAGATAGGGCGGCAATCGCCTCGGAACGACCCTCCCCGGCCTTAGCGGGCATCATGGTCTCTTGATCCCAACTCAATAAAGCTTGGGCCTGTCGAAGGGCGTATAATTCTCGAATTTCAATTAACAGTTTTTGATAAGCATTTTTCATTTCGTTAAAATTAGGCATCTTAATGTAATGAAACGAGAAAAGGTTCGAA
>JBBQAD010000093.1:0-9450 GCA_038315885.1 Fibrobacteria bacterium
GGCCTAAAGGTGAACTGGAATTGTATATCGCCATGGATTCCATGCAGACCGATTTACACCGACTTGCGCTTGCCCTTCAAGACAAAGAAGAAGCTCTGGTAGAAACCGTTAATAGTCTTCAAATTGCTCGGGATGCGGCTGAAGACGCAAACCGGGCCAAAAGCGATTTTTTATCCTTGATGAGTCATGAAATTCGTACACCCCTGAACGGAATACTGGGGATGAATCAGTTGCTGATGGATAGCGGATTGGACGGAGACAAAAAAGAATACTCTACCATCATACGAACTTGCGGCGAACAACTTTTGACGGTCGTCAATGATATACTTGACTATTTTAAAATTGAAGCTGGTAAGCTCACTCTCGAACAAATTGATTTCAATTTGAAACGGGTAATTGCCGATGTTTCTCAATTGTATACAAATCTGGCCCGCAGTCATGGTCTGGGTTTTTCATGGAATCTGGAAGAAGGCTTCCCTAGTTTTGTGAATGGTGACCCAACCCGAATTCGACAGATTTTAGTGAATCTATTATCCAATGCCCTTAAGTTTACCAAGCAGGGTGGTATCACTATTCTAGGTAAACATTTAATTCTTCCCAATGAAGACATTGAGATTTGCCTGGAGGTGCGTGACTCAGGCATGGGTTTGACCGCCGCACAAATCGAAAGACTGTTCAACCCTTTTTCTCAAGCCGACACCAGTACCTCTAGAAAATACGGCGGCACTGGTCTAGGTTTGGCGATTTGCAAGAGTCTGACGGAAAAAATGAACGGTATCATCGGAGTGGAATCCGAACTGGATGTGGGTTCAAAATTCTGGTTTACTGCCCGCTTCAGTCGAGCAGTTGGCCCAGAGACCAGTCAAATCGAAAGTGTTTCAACCGCCGAGTCGAGTTATTTTGGAAAAGAAAGCGACCCCGCGTGTCATACTATTTTAGTGGTAGAAGACAATGTCGTGAATCAAAAAGTCGCCAGAAGCCTTTTGTCAAATATGGGATTCATCGTTGATTTGGCCTCCAATGGGTTAGAGGCGTTAAAATATGTAGAATCCAAACCCTATTCGCTAGTGCTTATGGATTGTCAAATGCCGGAAATGGATGGTTACGAAGCAACCGGTGAAATTCGCAAACTAAGCGGCGACATCAGCCGAATCCCTATTATCGCCATGACAGCCCATGCAATTCCGGGAGAAAAGGAACGCTGCATGGCCGCGGGAATGGACGATTATCTCTGCAAGCCGGTGAGCAAAAACAAGCTGCGTGAAAAGTTAATGGAATGGCTTCCCGCTCTGCCAAAAGAGAAATAGACACTTTCGAGTAACTAATTATTATTCCCTTGGAGTTAATTACCATGGGAATATTCAGCAAAATCATTTCGGGCCTCAGCAAGACCAATGAAAACCTGGTTCGTGAGGTGCGCTCGGCGCTGGGTCAGGGCGAATTAAACGAAGAAACACTCGATGCCCTTGAAGAAAAGCTACTAGCCGCTGATATCGGCTTTGATATAACACATACCATTTTAGATGGGCTTATGAAGCGGGCCTATGGTAGAAAAACCAGTACGGATAATATTTTGAAGTGGCTGGCAGAATCCACTGAGGAATTGTTTCTCCCTTCTAAACCTGTAACACTTACATCGAAACCCCATGTGATACTTGTGATTGGTGTTAATGGTTCGGGAAAAACCACTACCATCGGAAAATTGGCTCATCGTTATCAGCAAGAGGGTAAGTCAGTTATTTTAGCCGCTGGTGATACATTCAGAGCCGGTGCAATTGAACAATTGGCTTTATGGGCTGAGCGCTCCAATTGTCCCATTGTGAAACATCAAGAGGGAAGTGACCCAGCGGCAGTCATCTATGATGCCTATGCCGCTGCCAAGGCGCGTGGCATGGATGTACTTATTGCCGATACCGCCGGACGCCTTCAGAATAAAGAACATCTGATGGAAGAACTGCGTAAAATTGTCAGAGTTTTGCGTAAACATGATGAAAGTCTTCCCCATGAAGCCTTGTTGGTGATTGATGGTAACACTGGGCAGAATGCCATTTCGCAGGGAAAAGGTTTTAACCAAGCCATTGCCCTAAGCGGTTTAGTGGTTACAAAACTCGATGGAACGGCCAAAGGTGGCTCGTTGTTATCTGTCAGCCGGGAGTTTAATGTACCAGTTCGCTGGGTGGGAATGGGTGAGGGCCTTGATGACCTGATTGCCTTCGACCCCAAGGCCTATGCCAACGGCATGTTTTTGGGTGATAAGGCTTAGACTAAAACAATTTGACCCTTTGTCCCAGTCGTAATTCAGATATAGAATATCGAGTGTTACGCCAGCTTACTGCTCCCTGGCTTAAACATACGTAGCCTGAGCGGATAAGCATCAAAGCTATTAGAAGTAAACCTATGGGGCTGGCTAGGGCAGCAGCGGGTTTTTCGCCCATTCGTTTAGCAGAAGAAAGTGCCGTAACAACAAAGAAAAGCAGTGAAACAATTCCGAGATAAGGAAGAAAACCATTCCAATTGCGCAAGAGTAACAGCCAGGGAGCTAAAACCAAGGCAAAGATTCCTGTTACATGAAGAAATAAGAGACTGATTCGATACTGGCAGGCGACCGGGAAAAGATTTTTTTCTAGTCCCTTAAACATTTGCCCCAAGGAACTGTACCATTCCAAAAAAATAAGTGAAGATGTAATAGCAATACCGCTGCGGCCCTGCTTGGTTTTTACCAAAAGCCCGAGACCCACATCATCGGCGATTTCGAGTTTCAACCATTCCATGCCGCCCGCTTTTTCAAGAAGAGAACGTTTCACTAAATTGAAGGCTCCCACTCCTACGGCGGCCTGTGAATTTGGATCTCCCAATTTTTCAATTCGCAAGGCTACTAAAAACAGGGCGGCAAAGGCAGACATGGCAGCACCTAGCCAAAAATCATGAATAATGGTTTTCGGTAACACTGCGAGGTGATCCAGTTTGTTGTCGATGGCATGGTTAAGAGCAATTTCGAGACTGGCTCTCTCAAAGTGTACATCTGCATCAGTGCACAAAACCCATTCTCCTTGAGAAGCTTGTATGCCCAAATGAAGCGCGTGGACTTTGCCCAGCCATCCCTCTGGCAGAATGGAGTTATGTAAACATTGAAAATTATTTAACCGGGATTGGGCCTTATCCAATAGTTCACCTGTTTTGTCGCTAGAGCGATCATCTACCACAATCCATTCTATGTTTAAGCCATTCAAGCCTTCCCAATTTTTCAGGGATTTTGGCAGTGTATCTGCTTCATTACAGGCTGCCACGACAATGGATAAGAATGGAGAATCACTATTTGATTTTCTCTCCAAGTTGATTTTGTTAATCGAAAGTGAATTCGAAGAAATATTACTATGCGGAAGTTTTGATTCAGTGTACGCGACCAAGCGGGGTACCAGTCTTAAATTTCTCCAAGCGATAAAGGAGAAGCCTGCGAAGCCCAGGCTAAAGGTTATTAAAATAAAATCGATTAAAAAAATGATATAATCCTATCTAGTGACCAGCCTAGCTTTATTCGGGCACTTGGTTTCTTTTGATAAGCTCAGAGTACCAATAATAGGAGTCTTTTGGTGTACGTTTTAATGTTTCGAAATCGACATGAATTAAACCAAAGCGTTCCTCATAACCTCTAGCCCACTCAAAATTATCCATTAAGGACCATTGAAAATACCCACGAATATCAATACCATCATGAATAGCTTGATTTAAATATCTCAAATGTGTTTTTAGGTAATCTATTCGTTGTGGGTCATGGACCTTACCATCATCATGAACCCAGTCTAAGTTGGAAATTCCGTTTTCTGTAATATATATGGGCAATTTGTAACGCTTATACATGTGATAACTTGCCCAATACAATGATTTCGAATTAATTCCCCAATTAATTGCTGTTCGGGCTTCGCCAGGTTTTTTCATTACTTTTACAGTCTCGCCCATATTATCTGTTTTAACTAGAGTTGGTGTGTCGTAGGTGTTACAGCCTATAAAGTCAATTGGGCTTGAAATAATCTCCATATCACCTGATTGAATTGACTCCATACAATCTGTAAACTTGCCTTGGCTATCTTCAGGATATTTACCAAAAACAATAGGATCATTATACCAAGCTGCATTAAAAAGGGCAGGATTCTTTTCACTGAAAAAGAATTGGTGCGCAGCGTTTAAATCCTCAGAGGAATTGGTGACAACTCCAACTGGCTGGGTCGCATTTACAAAACCAATAAATGATTCTGTAACATTTTCTCTAAGCACTTTAACCGCTTTTCCATGAGCCAAAAGTACATGGTGATGCGATCGCAGTAATTCCCGGTTTGAATATTCATGCCCTGGAGCATGAATACAGTGTTTATGAGCTAAAAGAATGAAAACCTGAGGTTCATTAAACGTAGCCCAATTCTTAACTCTATCTCCAAATTTACGAGCCAATAGTTGGGCATATTCTGCAAACCAGTCCGAAATATCTCGATTCAGCCACCCACCTTTGGCATAGATTTCAAAAGGCATATCCCAATGATACAATGTAGCCCATGGTTGAATATTTTTTTCTAATAGAGCATCGATTAACTTATCATAAAAATCTAAACCCTTTTCATTGCTTTCACCCATTCCCTTAGGCAAAACCCTTGGCCAAGAAAAAGAAAATCGATAGGCCTGCAAACCCATTTCAGCCATTATGTTTACATCTTCTTGATAGCGATGATAGTGATCACAGGCTGTTATTCCATTGGCCTTTTGAGCAATGGCATGGGGTTTTTCGCAAAACACATCCCAAATAGAACGACCCTTTCCGTCTTCTAAAGCGGCTCCTTCAATTTGATAAGAAGACGTTGCAGCTCCCCATAAGAAGTTAGTTGGAAATGTTGCCCTTGAGTTAAGTTCTTCTTTTCGATTTTTTTTAGACATTTCATCCTTGGCCATTAAAATTATTTTAAAAATAAATTTCTTCTCAAACCGATTGTCAGCTATTTTTGTAATACCCCCAGGAAAAGATTTGCTATTATTTCTGAAAAGCGCGTGACAGGTATCCATGCATGAGACAAGCTTTTAGCCCATAAATTCGCAGAAAAATTTATATTCAAGACTTTGGGAATAATGCTGGGTTCACCCTAGACAACTATAATCACCCTAATGGAAAGGCAGTCAATGTGTACATATCCAAGTGATTTTGTAGCCGTTAGAAAATTAACAGTTCCGGCTAAGATTTTTCTGTTTTGCCTATTTGTTTTGGTTTCAGAAGGTATAGCAGAAGTGAAATTGAATCCTACTGATAACATTCAAAATATTGTGAATAGTAATTCTGCTGGGACAACTTATCGACTTCCAAGCGGCACTTATAGAAATCAAACAATTACACCAAAAAATGGTGATACTTTCATTGGCGATGCTGGGGCTATTCTTAATGGGGCTCGGCTTTTAACCTCCTTCACTAAAGAGGGCGCCCTATGGGTGGCCAGTCAACAAAGTCAGGAAATTCCAGCCCACAGTGGTGCCTCATGCTTAGATAAGCAACGTTGTGACCGCTCGGAGGCACTTTTTATTGATAACATCCCCCTGATGCATGTGGATAGTAAAGCAAAGGTGCTTACTGGCAAGTGGTATTTTGATTACGCCCAAGACAAAATTTATTTTGCAGATTCTCCAGATGGGCATAGTATTGAAACATCTGTAACTGCTTCCGCATTTACTGGATCCGCAAGTAATGTAACCATTGCCGGCCTGATTGTTGAGAAGTATGCCAGTCCGGTGCAGAAAGGAGCAGTTGGAGACGATGCTCGCTGCACGAAGTGGATCATAAAAAACTGTGAAGTTCGTTGGAATCATGGTGCAGGGATTATTGTTGGCAGTGGATCGCATGTACTACACAATAATGTTCATAACAATGGACAATTGGGGATTGGAGGCAATCAGGATGATTTATTAATACGGGGCAATACCGTGAATCACAATGGATTTTGGTCAGGGGTTGACTGGGCTTGGGAAGGTGGAGGCACAAAATTTAGCAAAACCAAACGCTTAGTCTTGGATAGTAATATTGTCAAAAACAATCTAGGGGCTGGCTTATGGACAGATATCGACAATATCAATGTATTAATGGAGTATAACACAGTAGATAGTAACAGTAGCGATGGAATTAAGCATGAAATCAGTTATGATGCCATTATTCGTTATAATACTGTACAAGGAAACGGCCATGAAGGATCGAATTGGGCATGGGGTTCCCAAATTCTCGTGCAAAACTCACAAAATGTAGATGTGCATCACAATTTTGTTGTAATAAATAACAACACTGGAAATGGCATTAATGTTATTGATCAAGGTGGTCGTCATGATCAAGGGGCATACGGTAAATACATTGCCGTTAACAATTCAATTCACAACAATATCATTATTCACAAAGCAGCCTATGGTTCAAATGGCGTATGGCCAGAAGACAAAGACACCGATCGCTACACATTAAACAAATTTGATACCAATACTTATTACGTACCAAATGCCAATCATACCTATTGGGAATGGCAATCTGACCCAAGGAATTTTTCAGCTTTGCAGGGCTTAGGACAGGAAAAGCACGGAAAGATTTTAACAAGTGCTCCCCCAAACCATAATCCAAGCACCAAAGTTGAAAAGCAACATCAAAGCATGCGGTATGGAGGCGTCCTATTCAACAAGGACAATTCAATAACTCTTTTTAATTTGAAACCAGGGCGGGTGATATTAAAATTATTCGATATTCAAGGAAACTTGCTTGAATCGATTGTTGAGTATACACGAAATTCTTCATTACAAATTCCCATCAAATACGAAATTAATAAATGCCTTATAATCCGGATTGAGAATGAGTCAGAAAAAATGAAGTCATTCCTTTTACAACCAAGCCTGCTATAGCATTTCATAGTTCTTGCTTATCAATTTGATTACATAATCTTTAACTTTTTTTATCAACTACTACAGTTTGACCATTAACATTCTGAATTTCAATTTCCTGTAGCTATTCCAAATCGATCCCGCAATGGCATGACCTGAGGCAACTGCGCAGAGAATCAACACCGGAATAACGGGGAAACCATAGCGGGTAAAGCCAAGTTGTATCATTGGAACTATCATGAGATAAACCAAGGCTCCTCCCCAAATCCAGGGTAGCGGCCCGCGTCTGAAATCACGCATCATCAGGCCCAGTCCTCCGATCAGAAGCAGTGCCCATAGAGGTTGAAAAATAAAAGGGCGCTCTGCCCGACGAATTAAGGGGGGATGCTTACCCAATCTATCCACCAAGCTGTCTGGATAAAACTCTTCGCACTTAAAGAGAAGGCGTTTCAATTCATTTACCCAAGAATGAAATAATTGAACTGGGGAGTTGATGGCCCAGTGTATCGCATGAGATCCGAGAATTTTATCTGCCTGAACGCGGGAACCAAGCGAATCGGTGAGGCGATCTAGAACGGCGTGGGGCAGATTGTTCGCCCTCCAACTGATATCAACTTCCCATTGAGGCTGAGTTGGCTCCATGGATTTCAATTCATTTGGCTCGACCGCCTTCAACCACTGCCATTCTGCATGATTAGGGTTCTCCAACATGTAATAGGACGCGTGAGTGTAACTGTTGACTCCGAATGCTACGGAGCTTTTCCACACTCCCTGAGTGAAACCGTTTCGAAGTATTGGTATCACAAGAATGAGGAGAAGAAGAAAAACCGGTGACCAGAATTGAAGCGAGAATTTTTTGGTCTCATAAAGCTTGCGATAGTGTTTAACCAGCAATACAAAAATGAGAATGGCCAGGCTGGGAGCAAAAATGCTCCGGGAGCTCAGCAATAACCCGGAGCAAAAACAAAATGGAATTACAAAACAAAAGTGAGGTTTATACCAGAGTTGCAAAAAGAGAACACTGACAAGTAACAGAAGAATAGTGACCAGGGACATATCCAGTACCATTGTATTGGATTGAATCAAAAGGCTGCTGAATCCACCCACCAAAAAAAATGTTCCTGCTAAAGACGGGGAGAATCCGTTGCGCAAAAGAATTGTGGCGGCAAGACCGAGTCCGGAAATGAAAATGATGGATTGAGCTATGGATACCATCCAGGGTTTTGGAAACAAAGACAAAAACCAGGGATACCATGGGGGGCGAAAAAGGCTCAGTCCCGAAAAATTCCAGTTGTGATGTGCTAGGTTCCAGTTACCGCTGGCGTCAGGGCTATACAGGTTCGTTTCGAAGGCATAAAAACCAACATAAACGAAATAGAGTACAGGGATTGCAAGCGCCCCCCAAAAGAGCCATGAAGGAATCCTGGGAGAAACAAAACTGAGAAACAGGCTGGTAAGTGTCCAGACAAAAATGACCTGAGAGAAAAGGTGCCAGTCTAACATATTAGTCTAAACAGCCGTGTACAAGCTCTGTTCTGTTTACTGTGTGTTTTTTCATTTGAGTATAACTGGAAAAACCGAGCCTTGCCCTAATAGTCTAGTATACGATCCATTATGGGCGGGAAATCCTCTTTCCATTAATTAGAACTTATCAATCAGGTAAAACCCTATTAGGTAAAACCCTATCAGGTAAAACCCTTAAGACTCTCAATTTCAGCTGCATTTCTAATTTCCTTTCTGAAAATAGTCGGTTGATTTTCTACTTCTTTTAGCAATTATGGAACTACGCCATCTTCGATACTTTCTCGCCGTTTGCGAAGAAATGAACTTCACGCGTGCGGCTAAAAATTTAAGCGTTGCGCAACCTTCCTTGACTCGACAGGTACACAATTTAGAAGAAGAACTCGGCGTTCAATTGTTTGACAGAAGTAAAAGCCAGGTTTCTCTGACTGATGAGGGAAATAGTTTTCTTATAGACGCAAAGCGACTAGTGGCTCTTAGTTTGGAAAGCATTCTTTCTGTGCAGCGCTTCAGCCGCGGTGAATCGGGCCGATTAAACCTCGGCTATCTTTTCAAATTCAATTTTGACTTGTTACCGTCAACATTAACAAAGTTTTATAAAAATTGTCCCAATGTTGCAGTAAACTTATTCGATATGTCTCCCGCTGAACAACTGGGTGCCTTAGAAACGCGCAAAATTGATTTAGGTTTCGTGGGCTTGCGACCTCCTACCCATGTTAAGCAAGCATCAGCGTTAACATGGGAGTGTGTTGCGCGGCATGAAATTGTTGTAGTGTTACCCGAGAAGCACGCTTTGGCGAATAAGGACCGAGTGTTGATCAAGGATCTTAAAAATTTCTTTTTTGTCGCCATGGCTGAAGAAACCCACCCAGGTTCACGTGCGTGGTTAAGCAGCCTCTGCGAAGATGCAGATTTCACACCTAGGATTCTGCAAGACGTGGAGCTTGAATCCGGTATCATGACATTCGTCACAGAAGGCTTGGGAGTTACATTGGCGCGCGAGCAAATCAAGAACTTACCGCATGAGGGGGTTGTTTTCCGACC
>JBBQAD010000383.1:0-4031 GCA_038315885.1 Fibrobacteria bacterium
AAGACTTGGCCATGAAAACGAGCGCCACTGAAGCAATGAAAGCACCTGGAATGTTTACATTGCCTCCATTGCCTTATCCTGAAAATGCCTTGGAGCCGTATATCTCTGCAAAGACTGTTTCGTTTCACTATGGCAAGCACAATAAAGCCTATTATGAAAAAACCGCTAAAGCCGTTGCAGATGGTCCCATGGCTACCTTAAGCTTAGAAGAGATTGTCAAGAAAACCGCGGGCAAAACAGATCAAAAGTCCCTGTATAATAACGCCGCGCAAGCCTGGAATCATACCTTTTACTGGAACAGTTTGCAGCCAAAAGCACCTGACCCAAAGGGAAAAATTTTAGAGAAAATCAATAGTGATTTTGGTGGCTTAGTGAAATTTAAAGAAAAATTCGCTGAAGTAGCGGGTTCTCATTTTGGCAGTGGATGGGCTTGGTTAGTTGAAAAAGACGGCAAGTTAGATGTAATCGATACCCATGATGCCGGCAATCCCATCACAATGGGAATGAAACCCCTGCTTGTTGTCGATGTGTGGGAGCATGCTTATTATCTAGACTACCAAAATGGTAGGGCGAAGTATATCGAAGCCTGCTTGAACCATCTACTAAATTGGGAATTCGCCGAGAAAAATCTGACGTAATCTGGCCTAAGGGAACTCAGGATTGATATCCTTCAATTCTGAACAGTACCAAGGATTTCTTAATATTCTTGGTACTGATGAACTGCTGTTACACTATTCTGAACAAAACCTTCACTACAGAATGGGATCGATAAAGCGGTTGGCCCATGAACGCACATTTTTTCCATTCAAGATATGAAAACGTCGCAATCGGTACAGGGTTTCTGAACTGTAACTGGCCAAGGGCACCCAAACCAATTTCTTCTTTAGCTCCCTTGCCATTCGCTTCATATTCAAATCAGGTGCTTTTTGGCTAACCACTGCAACCCGTTTTTCACGGCTGTGTAACAATGCACCATAGATCAATAAGTCACAGCGACGGCTAAAGGCTTTTTCAGGAAACATATCGAAGATATTGGCGATGTGCCTAGGGGGAAACAGCAGGCTCAGGCCTCCATACTCGCATTCCGCAATTCCTGGTCCAATAAGATGACTAAAGGGATCAGTGGCATAAAAGGTTAAGGTTGATTCATGTTTGTGTTCGGCATACCAGGTCGCGCATTGCGGATAGCGCTCATCTTGTTCGGTATCGAAAAGAATAACTACGGTATCAACTTTGCCTTTTTCTGGCGGAATCTCACGCACATAGATTGCGCGTTTGTGTACATTGCGAAGTGTTTCTCGCAAATCGACTCCATCTTTCAAAGAAGACGTCATCGGCTCTACTTTTGCAAAAGCGGATTGAATGATTTCTTGAGAACGATTTCTGACGGTTTGATTAAACTTTTCAATCATGAAATCTTCTGGTGTGTGCGAACACATTCCCCGTGGGTCCCAATTGTATCGATACTCTTTTTCTTCTTTGGGATTAGGCTCTCTGCGCAGGCGAATACTGCGCCAAACTTTTGTTTCATCCCGCAAAAGATGGATAACGCGAAGGCTAGTGACTTCTCCCGGAAGCTGGATGCTGTCGATTCCACACTGTATCACTTCTTCCCACAGCGGGTCGTAAAAAGGATAATACTTGGCAGCAGTCAAGAGTTTGGCCGCATAAGCAGAGCCAAACACACCTTTTGCAGCCTCGATCAAATCCATCAAATAGGGAGTTAAGGCATGACGAATAGCGCAGAGGTTGCGAAGGTAAGTTAGGGCTATCTGTAGCTTTTTGACCGAAATGGCCTGGGCTTCGCGCTTGCTTTGAGTGTAATTCTCACGAGTATCGGTAAATAACTTTTTGACCAGGCTCAAATAATCTTGCGGCAGGCGCATGGGGTCTTGGCGTTCTTTTTCAAGTTCGCCGGCATAAAAAGGCAGTTCCCCCAATGCGAAATACAAATGATCAGCAGCAACAGGGTAGCTTTGGACCTCAATTAATGAATCCATATCAGAATTTTCGAGCATGTGGCCGGACTCTTCTGGATGTGCACTCCATTGCTCCACTGTATCTATCGATTCGCCTGGGTTCGACTGAACTTTCTTAACCTGCCAACTTTCTTGCGAACTTTCTGATTCGAAATCTTGCGGTTTCGAGGATTTTTTTTGAAACCGAAGTTCCAATTTCATCAATAAGGGAATGTCACAGATGAACAAAATGTTTTTGTACTGTGTTTGCAGTTTGCTTAAGCTGCGAAAATTTTGTTCTGTTCTTGTATTTAAGCCCGGAATTATTGATTCAGGAGAAATCATCCGTTTGCATAATTCGTAGTAGCGTTCAGCTCCTAATTCTTTGACTAGATAGGCATCCGGCAAGGAAACTGAGATTTGGTGCTCAAAGAGTTCATTTCCCTCGGTAAATACAATCGGGAGATGGCGCTGTAAACCCTGTCGCATAGCCTCGATGTAACTATCGCAGGGGTCACAGGGCATCCAGACTTTGACCTCGCCGTCAACACGCACTGATAGCCCATAGATATGCGGCAGCTTATCGATTAATGCAAGGCAATCATTTTGAATGGATTTAGGAAAAGCAATGGCGATGCAATCGAAGGACTGCGTCCATAATGTATCTCTTAGAGCCATCGCAAAAGGAGCCTTTCCATGCGGACTAGGAAAGGCAGTAATTGTATCTCCGAGCTTAAAGGCCATAGGGGATTAACGATTATCTGGGTTTAGGGGACTATCCTCATCAAAAAAGAAGTCACCCAATTGCATATTAGGTAGGATTAAGCCTTGTCTTTGCCGTTTACTCGCAAATTCTTCGAGGTTCAAGGCTTCTGTTCCTAAAATTTGCACAATCGCCTTGGTAAAGTATTCATCCCATGTTCCACTGTCTCCCTTAGATTTACGCAAACGCTGGCCATAGCGAATTGCATTTAATCCGTCGCGGATGGAGTAGGGTAGATCGAGCTCATGGGCTTTTTGCAAAAAGCCCAGACAGATTTCGAGCAGGGCTTGGGGGGCTGTCGGTAAGTTGTATTTCAAAATGGATAGCTCTTCATCGGCGTTGGGAAAGGGAAGCTCAATGGCTGGCTGAAGGCGACTCATGATGTAATCAGGAATTTCAAAGGTGCTATTGTCTTCGTTCATGGTTGTAACACAGCGAAATTCTTTGTCTGCGGTAATTGTAACGCCAGCCACAATAGATTCCACCATGCGTCTGTCATCGAGTAGGGGAGCGAGTGAAGCCCAGGATTTCTCCGACATCCGATTGCCTTCATCTAGAACGGCGATGCCGCCTAAAATCATGGCTGATACCAGGGGAGAGGCTTGATATTTGATATGCCCATTTTCAGCGAGTACTGGAGTGATCAAAATATCTTCAGGTCGAGTATCAGCGGTACACTGTGAAACAAACACCTCTTGCGAGCGCCTGCGTGCTGCGGCCATGGCCAGCGTAGTTTTTCCCAGGCCTGGAGCTCCCACGATGCGGGGGGTTAGGGGTTTGTCATCTTCACTTAAGGTCATCCAGCAAGCCAATAATTGTTCCATTGGCTCGTTCTGACCGATCCAATCTTGTCTAAACTGAACTGGTTTAGAGAGAAAAATCTCGACTCCCTCGATGGTTACTTTTTCCGTGTTTGCCATTTTTTACAATCACCTTTCATGGGGAGCTTTGCTTTGACAAACTAACTTTCTCAATTAGAAAACTGAAATTGAGGAGTATTGAATGGCAGAGAAAGTGGTTATTATCGGCTCAGGCCCAGCGGGTCATACTGCGGCAATCTACGCGGGTCGAGCCCGGCTTGAACCGATTCTTTTCGAAGGGTTTATGGCCGGCGGTGTTGCTGCCGGGGGTCAACTAACCACAACCACCGAAGTTGAAAATTTTCCCGGCTACCTGCATATCACAGGGCCTGATCTGATGGAAAAAATGCGCGAGCAAGCTATTCATTGTGGAACCAAGATTTACACTGAAACAGTGGAAAAAATCGATCTTAGTCAGAAACCTTATAAAGTTATTTCCAGCGATCGAAC
>JBBQAD010000042.1:0-12166 GCA_038315885.1 Fibrobacteria bacterium
AATCATCAGCCATCATTTTTATTAGAGCAACAACGCTTGTGTATCGCACGGGCCCTAGCCGTTGCACCTGACATTCTGCTGATGGATGAACCCGCTTCTGCCCTCGACCCTAAATCAACCACGGTTATTGAAGACTTAATCGGGGAATTGCGTGAACGTTACACCATTGTCATTGTAACCCATAATATGCAACAAGCTGCCCGCGTCTCTGACTATACAGCCTTCTTCTATGAAGGGAATCTGGTAGAAATGGGAGCGACCGAACAAATTTTCACTCTTCCCGGTAAAAAACAAACCGAAGATTATATCACGGGTCGCTTCGGATAAAGTATTTCTTGAACAGTTTCGGTCGTGAAAAAAGTGCCCTAACGGTTATTAATCAACTTTTTGAGGTCGTGCATGTCTCTGCATATAAAAAGAGAAATTGAAAGACTTAAAATTCAGCTTCTTCAGTTGAGTACACTGGTTGAAGAAAATCTTCAACGTTCTATTCGAGCTGTTGAAAGTCGCGATACGTTTCTCGCCAATGAGGTCATTGATCAAGATAGGACCATCGATCAACGTGAAATTGAAGTAGAAGAAGAATGCCTTAAGATATTAGCCCTGCATCAACCCGTCGCGACCGACCTTCGGTTTTTGGTTGCCGTCTTGAAAATGAACAATGATTTAGAACGAATTGGCGACTTGGCCGTTAACATCGCCCGACGTGCTAATGCCTTGGCTAGCATAGATATGATCGCCAATACCATTGATTTTCAGATTCTTTGGCGACCCGTGCGACAGATGTTTCAAAATTGCTTGGAAGCATTGGTTAACAAAAACGTAACACTAGCACGTGATGTTTGCCTGCAAGACGATAGGGTGGATGAATTGCACCGTCAGACTTATGAGAAGGTCAAAAAGGGCATCATCGAAACTCCTGATAGCATCGATTATTTCATCCATGCACTTTCAATTTCGCGACAATTAGAACGCATAGCCGACCATGCCACCAATATTGCTGAAGAGGTGATCTACATGGTCGAGGGAGAAATCATCCGCCATCAAAAAGACAAGCGGGATCAATAAGATTTAAGCACTAGTCTATTATTCGTATCAGCAAATATTCCCTCATTTGTGTTTCACTTCAAAAAATATTTAGTTAGCGACTTAAACCTTCGGACTCTCTGACTGAGGTAGCGCTAAACGTAACAGGTCGCTTAGTCGCTTAGCCCCTTCAGTTATTCATTTACCTTACCCAGCAAGTCTCTCAGCCCTCCTCGGTAGGCGCGCAACAAACGCAGGCTAGCATATACTGTCGTACCCAAACCCATTAGCACACAAAGTAAAGCAAGCATCGCAACCTCCGGCCCAAAGGGCTGATAAGGTATCTGCCAGAAAAGTCTATTGATAATCCACAGCCCAAGCTGGCTGATTCCCAAACCAAAACAGCCGGCGATTCCAAATAGAGAGCAGAATTGGAAGGCCTGCCAGGTAAACAGCCGAGAGGGTGAACTTCCCAAAGCTGCCAATAGCAAGGCGCTACGTTTAGCATCATCTGCCATACCGCGAACGATAAGAAGTAATACGCATAAGCCTACTGAAATGGAAAATAGGGAGAGTGAAATGACGAGTGATTTTAATTTCCCTAAAACCGATGTGACTCTTTCGATCATCTCTTTCACATGAATTACACTGACATTCGGAAATTTTTGTGCGCATTGATTTTGGATTTCCGTAACCATTGTTTCATTCACTGAATTTAAGGTTGCCAGAAAGGTTTTTGGAGCCAGCTCCAACACACCGGGTTGAAAAAGCACAAAAAAATTGGGTTGAAAACTAGCCCAACGCACCCTACGCAGACTCGTGATTAGACCTTCTACCTCGACACCTTGAACATCAAAGCGCAGTGTATCACCTAATTCTATCTTAAGGCGTTCGGCGAAACCGGCTTCCACACTCAAGCTGCATAACATTCCAGCCTCGGGGTTTTCTGGAAAGGCCCCTTTCCAAAGTTGTCCTTTCGTAATTAGTTCCGCAGAAGATAATTGGTCTCTATAACTTAGATTAAAGCCACGGTTTCTAAATTGTTTATCTTGTTCATTTTCTACTGTTACAGAGCTATTGGTATCTCGCTCATAGACTTGACCATTGACCGCTGTCAATCGCGCACGAACCATAGGTGAAATATTTTTTAGCGGCTGACCCAGATTTAGCATCAGCTGCTTGAGTGAATCAATTTGATCCTCCTGGATATCAAAGAGAAACAACTGCGGCAGTTGTTCTCCTTTGGGAGCGCTCAGTTCGGATAAGATTATTCGTTGCAAACCCGGTACCAAAGTGGTAAAAGCAGTAACAAAGGCCATAACAGAAAATAAAAGCAAGCTGCGATCCCAATGTAAAGCCAGCTCCCCTTTGGCTAAGCGAAGGGCTAAAGGCGCCTTTGTTATCATAGGACTGAAGATTTTGAATAAAGCCAAGCCGCCCAGGGCTGAAAAAACCAATCCTCCCATTACTAAACCAGAAAATATGAGGCTAATCTGCAGAGAGCGAGTGCTCCAAAAGCAAAGCATAAAGAGAAGGGGTAATGCGACAAGAATCGAAATCAGTAAGGAAAATTTTCGTTTCCAAGGATTTACTAGTTGCAGGGGCGGGCGCAGCAGTTGACCGGGGGCTAATGAACGCAAAGAAATTGCCGCCAAGGCCGTAAATAGTACACTCGAAATCATTGAAAAAAGCAGTGCTTCCACTATTACAGAGTTCGAAATTCCCGTTGTGACAGATAGCGAAAACAATTTTGCAACGGCCCAAGCAAACAAACGATTGAGTAACAGTGTCCACACAAAAGCCAGGATAAGCGAGAGTGTAACTAAGAGTGCATTTTGAAGTGCTAAAATTTTAAAAATGCGTGACCAGGGGGCGCCCAGCACCATTAGACGAGCCAGGTTTTTGCGTTCACTATGGGCATGGTGGAAAAAGAAATAGGCTGCCCCGATAGCGGCCATTAAGAAAGCACATACTGTTACAATTTTCATGAAAGCAAAGACCATATCAAAACGCTTGGATAACTCTCCGCCCCCTCTCTGAAAGGTGCCTATTTCAATTTCAGGGTCAGAAATGGCGGTTTGAATCTCTTTTTGAATGCCAATAAAGTCAGAAGAATCAGGCAGATCATAGAATCGATATCTGAAAATTCGACTCCCCTTTTGTTCCAATCGGGTTTTAGCCATATCGGCCAAGGGGATATACAGTTTCAGTCCAAAGTCGAAAAAATCAAAGCCTCCTCCGGGTGGATCTGTAAATATTGCCACTACTTCAAAATCAGCATATCCGATATGCAGGCTGTCGCCCACGCCAAGTTTCATACGACGTGCCAGGCCTTCTGAAATCCAGGTCTGTCCGGACTCTAAGCTATTTGCTGGTCTTTTCAAAAAGCGAAAAGCACCAAATAGTGGGTAGTTGGGTGATATTGCTTTGATTTGACAAAGAAGGGAAAATACTTCTGTTCCACTCTGCCCAGGGCTAAGACTGTCACTGGTATCACTCTTACGAAGCATGGATAAGAAGCCCCATACATCGGCGCGTATTGATTGGGAAGGAAGCAGTGAATCAATCTTTTTTTCCTCTTCAAAACTAAGCGCACGCCGCGCATGTACACTAATTTCTGATTCGGTCACTTCTCGGGAGCGGGACTCCAAATCACGGGAAAAATTTTCTCTTAAAGAAGCAGTTACAAGATACAAGCCGAGGCCCAGTGAAAAAACTAGGCAGTAGCCGACTATAAGCGACTGCTTACCGCGTAATAATCGAAAGGAAAGATTCACAAGGCTTCGTGTAATCTGCCGCCCTGAAGTGTCAAAAGGCCCTGGCAGCGCTTGGCGAGTTCGCGATTGTGGGTGATTATCAGGGCAGACATCTTGTGCTCCTGTAACAGTTCAAAAAGCAAGTCTTCGACTTCCCGGGCGGTTCTTTCATCAAGGCTCCCAGTTGGTTCATCAGCTAGAAGCAATTTAGGAGAAGCACATAGAGCTCGGGCAATGGCAACCCGCTGCTGTTCACCTCCGGATAACTGATGGGGTAGATGTTTGGCCCTGTCCTGTAAGCCTACTCGGCCAAGCAATTCCAGAGCACGCTGCTCACCGCGTTGTTTTTCTCCCCTTAATTCCAGGGGAAGTGATACATTTTCTTGCGCAGACAAGGAGGGTATCAAGTGATACTCTTGAAAGATGAGACCAATGCTGGAAGCCCTAAGCCGACTTTGCTCTCTCGGATTAAGACTCCAAATCTTTTTTCCGCTCAATACGACTTCACCCCCATCGGGTCTGTCAATGCCTGCTGCAATAGCGAGTAAAGTGGTTTTACCGCTGCCCGAAGCCCCCACTATTGCCCTATTTGCTCCCTGGGGAAGACTTAAATCAAGATTTTTAAGAATTTCCAGAGTTCCATAGCTTTTATTAATGGACTGTAACTCAAGTACAGAAGAATCCAAAACTTGCATTGTTATTGTGGCATTTCGTTGTTTTTCATTTGACTGCTCTTCAGGGCCTGCTCAGTCGAACTTTTAGTGATAGGCTGCTTAAGGCCAAGGGCAAATGGAGAAGTGGGGATTCTCCTTAAAAAGTGTAACATATTTTCGGCAATTTTTTCATGACCCTTTTCATTGGGGTGGATGCCATCGGATTGATTCATTCCGCTTTCTCCTGCAACGCCTTCCAATAAAAACTCGAACAGAGGCAATTGATATTCCTTGGCGAGGTCTGGATAAATTTTTTCGAATTCGCCAGCGTATTCCGGACCATAATTAGGAGGAACCTTTAAACCTGCTAAGATAATTTTCCAATTTTTATTCTTACAAAATTGAATCATTTTCTCGATATTCTTTTTAGTATCAGAAACCGGAACGCCGCGAAGGCCGTCATTGCTTCCTAGAGCGAGTATGACATAATCGGGCTCTGTTTTTGCATACCAGCTTAGCCTGCGAATACCACTGGCACTGGTCGCTCCCGAAGAGCCGGCATTGATGACTTTGCAGGCAATTCCTTGTTCCGCAAGTTTATTTTGAAGCAGCCGTGGAAAAGCTAATTCCAGATCCACTCCATAACCTTCGGTTAAACTGTCACCCATAATAAGCAGGGTCAAGTCAGATGATTGCTTTGTCATAGCCAACAGCAAAAGGCTGCAAAAAAGGAAGATTTTCATTTTCATTAATATAGATGGCTAACTTGCCACCGCCCTTTAAACTGCTCTAAACATCTTTGAATTGCTTCGAATTCAGTCGGTAAAATTGGATTGGCAGTGCATAAGGTGAAACTCAAACTCATTTTGGAACTTTTAAGATGAAGCCGAACTATAGGAGGCCAATGCGTATTTCCAAAAAAACAGTAGCAACAAAAAGAAGGCCAGGCAGACAAGGCTGATATGTACAATCAAGTAAACCGAATGCTCGCCTAATAGATACTCCGCAGGTAAAGAAGCCATGACACCAAAGGGTAAAACCGTTAACAAAATTTTTCGAATCCAACCTGAAAAAATAGTGTGGGGACGCTCCATAAATTGGATCATATTAAAAAACAGCTGATCAGGGCCACGGGTGGATTGCATCCAAAAGGCGGGAATCAATGTTAACAAATGCACCATGTAATATAGAAAGCAGCCCTCAATCAATAGAAGTAGTAGAGTTACAATATGCAAGAATGAAACAGGTTCCGGCAGTCCCGCAATCGCCCAAGCCAATATAGCTGCTGCCATCACTAAATTCACCAATGAATTTCCTGCAAAATCGCGCAGGCTGAGCATAAACAAAGACGACACGGGACGGATCAGGTAATAATCCAAGTCGCCTCGATTAATCAGGATGGGAAACCACCAGAGATTATTGGCAAAGACTGTCATATTCAGAGCGTCCACCACCAGAAAACAGCCTACAAAAACCATCATCTGTGCTTCTGACCAGCCGCCGAGCAATTCGGTGTGCAAATAGATCACTTTAAAAAAAGCGATGTTTACAGCATAATAGGCAAGATCCATAAAAATGCGGAAGAAAAAGTCCAGACGAAATTCCATTGCCTTGCCCAAAGAAAACCGCACGAAAGAAAAATACAGGCTTATGTAACGAAGCATCAGATGCCTACCCCGGCATATTGATAACTTCCCTTACGCCAAAGCCAAAACCAAAGCACAGTTGCTACTGCACTCCAAAGGCATAAGATCAGTATGGACAAAGCCCATTCTTGTAGACCCACCTGCCCCATCAAACAGCGTACTGGAAAGGCAACCATATAGGGAAAGGGAGTGTAACGTAACAGTTCTTGAGCCCATGTGGGAAAGAATGCCAGGGGGATAAGCGCCCCGCCCAGTAGATTGAGCACAAAACGCTGCATCACTAGCAGACTCCAGACATTGTCGGCCCAAAAGGCAATTTGCTCAATTGCACCGCTTAGAGTGTAATACAAAAATATTGAACAAACAACGGCCCCCAGAGAAAACAAAAGGCTGCTACTATGAAAAGGAACTTCTGAAGGCCAACCGATAACAGTGATATATAGAATTGTAAGCAGCAGAGCCTGGAATAGAGATACAAAAGAATAAGCCAGATGTGAGGCCAGTTTATAGGCGAAGTAGGAAACTGGAAAAATCAGATAGCGGTTGAGAGAACCATCGTAAATTTCCGAGGCAATGAAACTCATCTCGGGCCCACGAACCAGTTTATTGCTTAAAGGCATAAAGAGGTAGTACAATACAATCGAGGAAAAAGTGAAACCATGAATGCTATCTCCCTGAATCTGTAGAAAAACAGCTTTCCAAAGAAAAAATGCCACCACTATCTGACAAAGAACACTCAACAAAGTGCTTGTCCAAAAGTCGACGCGGTAGGACATCAGTTTTCTGAGTTCTAATGTGAACACCGACCACAAATACCGGGGATTAGGTTCAAACTTTTTAATCATGTCTGAAACAAAAATAACTGAGCCACATTATATTGAGAAATAATAGGTCAATAGCAGCATAAATCTTCCAAAATAAGTCAAAAATGGGAAGTGGGCATATGCAAAATTTAAATTCCAATCGCCGTAACAGTCCCCGAGTCATGATAAATACCATCTGTCCCGCCTGTGTCAAGGAGGCTGAGGAAGAGGTCGAGGTGGCGATTTTGAATATTTCGAAGTATGGAATGCAATTTGAAGCACCGGAGGATTGTTTCAAAGAAACAATTAACCAGGGAAATTCACTGGTGATACTGGTACAAACTCCTGTCGGCAGTTGTCGCTGGCAGGGAGAGGTTCGTTGGGTCAAAGAAAAAGATGGCTTGTTGCAATGGGGAATGCGCTTTCCCGAGGAGTTTAGCAGCCCGAGCAACCCCATCGCTGTGATGTGGCGGGTAGCCGCCGAGAAGCAAGCCAAAAGCTAAGAATTTTTTCCCATCATTTTTTCTATCACTGTCGCAATTTCAGGCTCTGTAACAGTAATATCGCTAATAGGAAAATTTTTTAAAATCTCAGCAGCCAAAAAGCCCGCCTCTGACTTGGGCACATCAATACAAGCAGAACTTTCGCCATAATGATTCAATTTTCCGCCTCTGCTTGTGATACAATTCTCAAAGCGCTCCTTCTCCACCGGATTTTCAAACACCAGATTAAGAATTCGATGGGGAGCATGGTTATCTTGCAGGGCACGCAAACTGCCATCGTAAATCAGGGAGCCCTGATTAAGCAGGACAACCCTTTCGCACAGCTCTTCTATATCCTGCATATAGTGCGATGTTAACAGAATAATGGGATTACGCTCTTTACGATATTCCAGTATAAAGCGGCGAATCGCTTTTTGTGCACTTAAATCAAGGCCAATGGTTGGCTCATCTAGATATATAACCCGGGGTTGATGTAACAGGGCGGCAATCAGCTCCATTTTCATGCGCTCACCTAAGCTTAAGCGCCGAATCTGGGTTTTTAATAGTTTCCTGACATCAAGTGTGTCACTTAAATAATCAAGTTGCCGAGTGTAAACTGCATCAGGAATTTGGTAAATCGATTTCAAAAGCAAGAAGCAGTCGCCTGCGGGCAAGTCCCACCAAAGCTGGGCTTTTTGTCCCATGATAAGGGCGATTTGTCTTCGGAATTCGTTCTTTCGCTCCCAAGGCACGTAGCCGAATACTTTTGCTTCTCCTGAAGTGGGCCTTATGATTCCAGACAACATTTTAATTAGAGTCGTCTTTCCTGCACCATTGGCCCCAACTAGACCCACTATTTCACCGGGGTGAATTTGTAAACTCGTCGCCTTTAAAGCGGCAACGGTCTTCCACTTGCGCACAAACAATGACTTTAGGGATGCTTTAAGCCCAGGGTCTTTCTCATGAAGGCGAAAGTTCTTCTGTAATGCGATTGTTTCAATCATCTTGTTATGCAGAAAAGATAATATTCACCGCTGCAATAAATAATGGCACTTTTATCAGGCGACAGTTACTTTCAAAATATGGCAAACCCTCCCAATACGAGCATTCTAAAAGGAAATAAAACGTATCGAAATCAAATTTTAAGTCTGTATCTAGGACTGATCTTTATTTTGTACCTGATATGGAATTTTTTATGGCCACGGCTCTTCTTAAGCTTTCAACTACTGCCTGTGCGCCGCTCATTTACCATCGCAGAAATTACCTGTATTGTGTTTCTGATTTCATTTCTATTTCCCGCTGCATATTTAATTCGGTTAGGCTCAAAAATTTCCCGCTCAGGACAATATCCTTTTCCGGGGATGCGGCTGATGTTTGATACAAAAGTCATCGTGGGTCTTAAAGCGATGCGATATGGACGCAGCTTTCAATTTCTGGGTTGGCTTTCCGTTTGTATGGCAGTGCTCGGAAGTGTATGGGTCCATTTTGTTTTTGAACACATTCGGCATTCCCCTTGGACCGGGAATCTGCCACTGTTTATATAGGCATCTGTATTTCTATGTCGCACAAAATCTAGGTCGTTGTATCTCTTTCAAGCACTAGTGCTTTGCCGGCCAAAAATCCCTTGCTGCTTTTTGCTACAGGAATATCCCGCATTAGGGCATGAGCCATCAAGTAGGCCAATAGATCCCAATCGGGTTCACAGGCAGTAATTCCCCAAGAACGCTGCTGTAGGTCGTCCTGCAAACTGAGAATGGCGACTTGCCTGGGAAGAGATATTCCTTTTTTGAGCGCCCATTCACAGGCATTTGCTGCTTCTGAAGCCGTCATGAAAACCCAAAAATGCGGGCAATTCTTAAAAACTGTATCCAATGTATCATACAAGCACCCACTGTTCAAAAGTATTTCAGTGGAGACAGTGTAGGGAGATATATTGCGGGATAGCTCAGAGCTGATGAAATTTTCTCCGACCGCATTTGTCAAACGGGATAGGAACACAGGCAATTCATCATTTTCAAACTTTGATCGAAAAGCAAAATCGATCCTTAGTTTCGGGTTGACTCGCTTGATTTCTGCCCATGAACGCAAGAGAGCGACTATTCCCCAAGGGTAATCTTTTCCAATGTTTTCATCGAAAAAAAAGGTTACCGCCTTGATATGTTTCCGAATCAAATAGTCTGCGAGTTCTCTGCATAATGATGTTAACAAATGTCCGCGCGAAAGTAGAGTCGAAAATTTAGGAAGAATGTTTCCTGAATAGCCACGAGTCCAATCAATTAATAGAGGAACCTTTGCTGCGTCTAGCTGCTTAGCGAGAGATATGATTTGTTTTTCTTTCTCGTGGAAATATGTATCACTAAGGCCTGCAAAAATTATTCCGGATATCTGGGTGTTATCATTGAGTTTTAATCCCGGCCTTTCCAATACCTCGTCTAGCCGTGCGTAACGAATTCTTCTGCCGGCCCCCAAAAGCAGTCTCTCCATGCGCTCGTAGGCACGGGCCATTGGGTCCTTGGAGAAAAAATTATGTACGTCGGCGTTATCCGCCCTTAACACAAGAATGCGGCCGGAATTTGTGCCGCTGAGATGACTCTCCATTTTTCCCACCCGATACGACAAACCCATCCGGCTGATCAATTTTTTCTTTTCCAGGTTACGATAAGCCAAAATGACTGTGCGAGGCGCCACATGATAGTTGGCCACGATGTATGCAATTGATGGCATCGCCGCCCCAATTTCAAGAACCCCCTTGGCAATCTGATCGGCCAATGTATCTGCAACGACTTCATGTGAGAGAAGATTAGGCTGTTTCTTTAGAGTTACACTCTCCTTTTCCTGGGGACCCGTTTTAAAAGTTCCCCTACCCCGAATCCGCAACACTTCTCCGCGCAGCTTAAATTCCTTAAATGCGCTGCGCACCGTCAGCTCGGATACCATGAATTTTTGCGCCAATTCTTTGTCTCTTGGAAATTCTTGACCTGGCTTGGCCTGACCCATGGTTGCTTTCAGCCATTTTCGTAATTCTTCCGCAGGCGTCAGCACAAACTCTCGATACTCTCTTTCGGAACTTTTGCTTTAGGTAAATAATATGTAAGATAAACTACCCAATAAATCAATCAAATTCAATAGCTTGGACTTCACTATTGGGGGGATTTTATGAAAAACGAAACCAAGATGTTTCTGGACTTTTTGGGCGCCTTCAATTTGCCCAATCTGTTCAACTTTTTATGCGGAATCGTCTTAGTCGGCGTACTAGCCATCTCCGAGTCGAAGTCTGAACCAGCATCTTTGAAAATAGATTTGGCCAAAAGTTTAGGTCCCATTGTTCATAATGAACGAAACTGGACTACTATAAAAACGGTCAAGGGTTCAAAAGATCTTGCCCTGCTCAAGGCCCTTCAGCCCGAGCAGATCCGCATGTTCAATTTGGGCCATACCAGCAATGAAGCCGGAGAGGCGAAAGCCTTAGGTGCAGCTCCCGTGGTCTGTGTTACAAAGGTATTTCCTGATAAAGTGACTTGCGGTTCATTCAATACCGACGAATATGCTGGTAAACTTAAGAGTTTTTTATCGAGCGCAAAAAAAGAGTATCCCCAAATGGAGTATGTTGAAATTCAGAACGAACCCGATGCGGGTAGCAAGCTGTGTCGGGATGATTACAATATCGCCGTCAAGGTAGGTATCCAGGTTGCTGATGAATTAAATAAATCACTTTCTCCTGGCTTACCTAAAATCCGCATCGGAGGACCCGTGATTACCGGCATCGATTCTCCGCAAAAAGCCTGGATCACCAGCTTAATGGACTACTCACAAAAAGAAAAATTTGATCTCGGTTTCATCACCTACCATCAATATATACCCACTCCCCGAAGGCACCTCAATAATGCCATTCAAGTGTCACAATGGCTTACTGAAAGAGGATTAAAGCAGGTGCCCCAACTCAATACCGAATGGCATTATGATTGGCGAAATCCCAATGATTCTAAGGTTTTTGCAGGTACTTTCGCTTATGCAGCGACCTATATCATGGCATCCCACTATTTCTTTGCAGAAGCACAGCGCCTAATTAATGTTCCAATCATTCCCTTTGCATTTGCTACCAATGATTATGTAAATGCCCATCGTTCTTTGGTAATTGCCTCACAAACAGACGGGACAGATGGAACAATTTCGCCGCAGTATAATGTCCGAGTAATGCAGTCAATGATGAAAGACAATCGTGTGGAAGTTCAAGGTTTGCAGCTTGACGCCAATGGCTATGGCCTGGGCGCGATTGCAAGTGCCGATGAAAATGGAGTGACAGCCATTTTATGGAACTGTTTCCATGAATGCACCGAATATGTCAGTGGAAAATGTATTAAGACATCAAGTGAGCACATGAAGAGTTACGATGTCGAAATTGAATTAGCTTCCTTTACAAGCTCGAATCCAAACGGAACAGGTAAACAAATGGTTTATCTGATGGACGAAACTCATAGCAATTATGCCAATTCCAAGACTAAACAAAATCTTGAAATGATAGAAGAGGGTAACATCAGCCTCTCCTCCGCTCCAAAAAGAACTTTTACCCTCAAACCCAATTCTGTACTAATGTGGAAAATCGAAGCAAAAATTAATGTGGCGAGCACTTTCGTGATTCCTTACCAGTATGCTCAAAGGAATGAAAGGCATAGTCGTTTCCCGACTCTCTCCTGGTCTGGCTTGGGCAGCAAACTTTTCGCAATCGACGGCCGACTAAGAAAAAATGGAGATAGCTACGTTCTGGACTGGGCTCCTACTATCGCAAAGTAAGGAGTGACC
>JBBQAD010000337.1:0-4525 GCA_038315885.1 Fibrobacteria bacterium
AAAAGTGTTGACCGAGAGTTTTCAAAGTTTGCCACTCCAAAGCTTGTCCTTCTTGAGCCCCTTGTTCTTTGCCGATTACACTCCTGGAAGAACTTGAAGTTGAAGCTGATGTAGCCGACAGAGACTTAGTCCACGATTTGCAGACATTTTCTCGGGGAGCTCCCTTTGTTCCTGAGAAAAGCACAATTCGGATAAAATCACCAAAGTCCTTGGTAGATTGAGCTAAAATAGTGAGGTTGCTTTGTCCCTTTCGCTCTAGTTGTAGAAAAGGGCCATCGCTGCATAAACTCGCTGAAGCATTAAAGGCACTTTGAATTGATGCCAGATCCGGATCTATGCCCGCCGGAATCACGGTGCGTACCTTACCGAAGAGATGGTTGTGACCCTGATACAATCTGAAAAGCGGTACTTTAACTCCACTATTTCGATTCAGATCGCCATGGGCATCATTGGCTGCAATTGGAAGCAAAGCCTTTCCCTTTAATAACTGGGACACCCAGAAGGCCCTTCCCAAGCGGAAATCTTCTCCAGTATGACCATTCCAGAACTGGAGACCGCGAAGATTGGGATGAACTCCGCTCATGTCAGACTCATTCCAACGACCTCGACGAAAAATAAAGCGTTCCAAACTACCGATTTGTGCCCGTGGATGAGCAGCAAAAGAAGGGACTGATTCGAGTGATTCAAGCACTTCATTGACAGATAAATCTGGTTTGTTCTTAAGCCAGCGTCTGCCTCCATCTCCTAATCCAGGAAAAAATTTGGGATGACCGGCCACCAACAAGTGAACATTCTCTCCCTTCGAATTTCCACAGGAGACCTCTTCACCGGCTATCAATAGCGGATCCTGCTGAGACCGGGTTGCGTTTAACTGATTCACTTCTTCTTGGTAACCCTTGAATTTTTCTTCAGGACTCGTCTCTACCATATATTCATCCGACCGATAGTAAAAGTCATAGGAATGATCTGTGCAGAGTACATAGCCAAGTCCCAAGGCTCGACCGGCTGCTTGCATGACTGAAAGTGGGCATCCAAATTCAACCGGGTCAGAAGAATAATTGGAGTGACAGTGAAGCTCTCCCGCCTGCCATTCTGGGGGATAGGGGAGAGCATCCGCCAAGAAATGAACCTGTAGGGGAATGGGACTTAGGCCTGGCCAGTTGGCATTTAAAAACTTTCGACGCCCCTTTTTTCCAGATTGACCCAAGTTACCCGCATCCAATCTTTCCACATCCAGGCGGACATTGACGCTGGTCTGGCCCATAAAATCACTGAAGTCTATTGGAATTCGATGGAAGCAAAAGGCCTCACGAACATTGAGATCGAGTGTAACATTTACGGTTTTTTCCTGCTTCCCCGATTTTATGTGGAAACGCAATTCTCGAATGCAAACAGGAAAAAGGTGGGCATCTTTAACACAGAGATACATCGGTAGCTCGACCCCGGGCACGCAAAGGTGGGGGCAGTCCATAAAAATTTCAGGCCATTTTCGAAATAGGGGAGACCAGGGCAATTTGAACTTGTAGTGTGTTTCCGCATAGCCGAAACTCGGTGGCCGGAGAATTTCTTTATAAATCGAATTCAGCAAGACGCATCCATCTGATTAAGTTTTGCTAAGATACTCGTTTACATGATTTCTAAACTGGTCTACTTTGATGGTGGTGATTTCGGAATGTTCTGGTGCACAACTTCACTTCTGAACTATCACCAACCTGATAACCGCAATTGCAAATGATGATTAAAACTGCTCTCCAAAGCAATTTCATGCTGAATTTAAATCCAATGAATTCAGTATACACAAATCGCTTGGAATCATTTCATTTGGAGCTGTTACCGGAGCGACTGCCTTCGATTAGGAACTATTAAACTTCTTTATCTAGAATCGGCTAAGTCAACAGGATACTGTTGTGAAAATGCATATACAGCTCTAAGTGCTGCTCTAAGCGAAGAAGCTTCTTTGTCGTGCACCAGGTTCTTCGGAAAAGCCGGTTAATATTAGCCCTAAGCATCGCGAATGTGTGATTAATCGAAAAAAGGGGATCGTATCCCGCCTTCTTCATTTCACCTTGGCCCGTAATAGCCCCTTTTAAACCCTTGTAGCTGTGATGTTCACAGTTGGGATACATCTTCTTTAAGGCTTGACCATAAAGAACATCCTCATCGGTTGAAAAGTGCGTAGACTCATTCACGATGTCTTTTAGCTTGTACAGCAAATTTTTTACAGCAGCTGGCCTTTGATTGGGTCGATGACCATATTTTTCTCGGGAGCGCTTGGCTAAATGCCCTGACGCTGGAATTTGAGAGACCTCAAAGCCTAGAATTCTCCTCTCTGGAGCTTGGACAGCCATTGTAACAGCTAAGGGTTTGCACTTGGTGTGTTCGCTGGTTATTAAGTCGTCGAATTGAATGTGCTTCACCAAATTGCACATTTCTTCACCTTTTTGCACTTCACCAATATTCACCTTTTTGCACTCCTCAGCTAGAAACTCCAGCTTGCGAGCCACGGTTATTCTATGGACCCCCACCAAAATTGCAGCGCGTCTCATAGAGACTCCCGAGCAGAGTAATTTGAACAAGCTATGATTAGCCCTACGCTTATTGTGGCCAAAGGCGGGCTGAAAGGTGGCATGAGAGAAACGTTTAGAGCAGATTCTACAGCGAAAGCGTTGGATTATTTGTCCATCCGAAGGCCTATGGTAGAAGCCATCTTTTGCGATTTGGCGGGACTGGCAGGTAAGTCCTGGGCATAAATTGTTAGGGCATGAAACGGACACGAGTCAGGGACAAGGCAATTTCTAGACCAATACAAAGAAACATGAGAAAAGGGAATCCCAGATCCCGCAGGTAAGTAACACCATCAAAGTAGACCAGTTTGGGTCAATCGATATCCTATTAAAAGAATAGGAAGGCCATATTTCTTTCTGTGAATGTGATACAAAGAGATTGTGAAGTAGTAATTTAGGCTGAAATAGAAAGATTTAGATAGAAACTGCATCGTGAAGAAATTATCACAAAGGTATATAGTCAGAATCAAATAGTTGAAATCGTGAAAAGCCTCCTAGCTTAATGAAATTGAAATCTGGGAGGATTAGGATGAAAACGAGATTATCAAGCAAGGTCTTAGGTTTGTGCTATCTAATACTTATGATGAGCGCAGTGGGTGCGGAGCGTACAACTTGGCTAATCCATGACGAGGAGTTCACGACACCCTTGACGGTTTGCAGTTCAAACTGCCATGGAGGTGGATTTGATAAGGCGAAACTTCTTCCAGGAGTACCCGTATTATTAAAAGAAGGACCAAACTACATGGAAAATGGCTACTGGTTTGTTGTCGTTAATACGCTCAAATCATCAAAACCATCTGGTTGTGGCCAAAATGGTTCTATGCGCATACAGTTTCAAGGTGTCACTGGAAGATGGGCTTACTACAATGCTACCAACCCAGGTTATAACAATCCCGATATAAAAGTTGGAGTTGCGAATATAATATCACAGAAGATAAGCAATTGGAGACTGATGGTAGACAGGTATGAGAAGATAACTCTAGCATCGGATTGGGATAAACCCATGAGGCTCTTCTCCATTGGTCCACAAAGTGCAGCGTTACAATCATGCACGCCAATTAGTTTTCGGTTTAGAGCATATATTACCCTTGATCCAAAGTTTATCCCACCCTCAAACCCCAATGATCCTGTAGGAGTACAGCCTGGTTCACCAACTTATATTCGCAATGGGTCAAAATCATCTTTACCTTTGGACAGAACATCGAATCAAAAGCTTTCTGTTATCTTATTTGGTGAAAACACACTGGGTACCAATCAAAATCAAGTTTTTGAAATACAGGGTAAGGAGAATTCCAGCAATCCAAATAATAATTCATCCAATGGAATCAGAATAATTACGCCGAATAAGTAAAAGATTGAAATACTTACTCCAGCCATTTTTGTGATATGGCGGAGCGAAAGCAGTTGGAAACTTGATCATCTATGACTTATTGTAGGCCAGATCCGAAGGCCGATTCAAAATGCGAAATCATTTTTGGTTCAGCTCGATTTACTGTCTTGACTGAACGAATCATCCGGATTGAGTACTGCAAAGAGATAACTTTTGAGAATCGGGCGACGCAATCCGTTATTAATAGACGTTGTAGTGTACCTAAATTTGAATTCAAAATAAAACACAATCTTTTAGTCATCAGGACACCCGTTATTGATTTGCAGTTTAAAGATGACGGAAAAATTTTCCACGAAAAAAATCTAGTCGCTCGCTTTGAATGGCCTCAGTTTAAAGGGATGTGGCATTTTGGGAAAAAGGATTCCGGAAATTTAGGTGGAACTTTTTCAACATTGGATGGATGCGATGGGGATTCAGCTCCCGTAAGGGCACAAAGATCCGATGGCAGCTGGTATAACACTGACAAACTAGTTACGCGAATTCCTGAACCAGGATTCCTTTCGAAAAATGGATGGACTGTATTTGACGACTCCTTAAGTCCCGCTCTAGAGAATAATGACATCTGGGCGGG
>JBBQAD010000080.1:0-10125 GCA_038315885.1 Fibrobacteria bacterium
TACACCAATCATATAGTCGGGATGATCACGAAGAAAAATAATGGCTATGAAAAACATCAATACTGGTCCGATAAACCAATTTTGCACCAAGGAGAGAATCAAAATTTTTCGATCTTGAAAGACTCGGGGAAGCTCCTCAAACCGAACTTTGGTGAAAGGAGGGTACATCATGAGAATGAGGCCGATTGCGAGGGGAATATTAGTGTTACCAATCGAAAAATGATCCAGAATAGTTTTGAAATCTGGGAGAAAATAGCCCAAGCCAATTCCCAGTAAGGCGGCCAACATTATCCAAAAGGTTAGATATCGATCTAAAAAGGAGAGACGGGTAATTTTAGGAGTGAGTGAATTGTTACTCGGATTATTCATGTTTTTAATTCACCTGAAAAGGGTTTTTTTGTATAAAATCTTTAATCATATCACGCACTTTTCTGTATTGATCAAGTTCTTCTTCTATTGTTTTGGCATGGGCAGCAAGTTTTGGGGGATCTGGGAAGTTGTGATGAATGATTTTTACGGATCCTGGAAAGATAGGGCAGGATTCAGAAGCATGATCGCATACAGTCACCACTAAATCGAGCCCTTTATTGATCAGGATGTTTACATGCTTAGATTCCTGCTTGGAAATGTCTATGCCGACTTCCTGCATTACCTGAACCGCTTTGGGATTTAAACCGTGTGTTTCTATACCGGCAGAATAAGCTTCCACTTCGGAAGAGCATAAAGCTTTAGCCCAGCCTTCTGCCATTTGGCTACGGCAGGAATTTCCTGTACAGAGGAACAGTACCTTAAATTTTTTTTCCATAAATAATATTCCTTTTCAAAAAGTTCATTTCCAATTAATAATATTCCACTACGCTAACTTTGTTAGCGGAAAATCTTATTCAACAACAATCAGATGGAGAAGTACAACACAAATTATTCGTCATTCCCGAGAGGGCGGCGCTTAATTCTGAAATAGAATCACCATCAAGACAGTAACACACTTTTGTGCCTGAAATTTCACCTTGGATCAGCTTGGCTTCCCGTAATTCTTTCAGGTGTTGTGATACGGTTGCCTGCGCAAGAGGAGAATCCATCACTAATTCACCACATACACAAGATTTCACTTTAGCCAAGGTGGTTAAAATGCGAATGCGGGCAGGATGGGATAGTGCTTTACAGTATCCAGCGAGTTTTTGTTCAGCCTCGGTAAAATCCAAAGCCTTGCTGCGTTTTGTAAAGACTGAATTATTGTTGCCCCCAGTCAAAAGAGGACGCTTTTCTTTCCCTAAGGTTTTTGATTTTAATTCATGCGGTCGAGGTCCTGATTTTTTAGGAATTTTCGATGAAACAGGGGTTTGGATGCCAATACTCTTCATTTGTTACTTCCTTTTAATGTCTATCGTAAATATACGATTAAATTGGAAACCATGTAAATTAAAATTCGATGGGAAGCCTCTATTCCAAATGCTAATATCTGGGCATGTCAATAAAAATAGCCAGCCTTGGGTCTACTACCCCGAATTCCTCTATCCAAAATATGGATACTCAGCCAGGGTCATGGGCAGAGTGGTATACCCTAACAGCTCCCGAACTTAGTGGAGCAGGACTTTGGCTTCGCGGCGGCGAATGGAATACTTTAGATATAAACGAAAGAGAAAATCGTTCCCTACGAGTGTTAATCTCCCGGCTTTCGACCTATGCTGATACCAGTGAATCCTTTACTCATCCGCTACTGTACCAAACTTTAGCATCAATGGACGATATTTATCCCGACTTAGCCTATCTACCCCCACCCAAAGATGGTGAAGTGATGTGCCGAGATGGCGTGCCTTGGCTCTTAGGAAGCCAGAGTAAATATGGTCCGGATGGTTTTGATGTCATCGCACTTTCAAATGCCATTGTACAAGAGTTGGTCAACCTTCCCTCATTGTTACAATATAGTGGTATACTTTTATCCGAATCTGAACGACTTGAACGGGAAGATATCCCCTTATTACTCTTGGGTGGCGCCAACAGCTTCCATGCTTCCCTACTTGATAGACCCAATTCACCCATCGATGGCATTTTTGCCGGTGAAGATCTAAAGGATATACAGGAACTCTTCGAATTGCTTGCTGAAGGGAAACGTTTAGGCTTAAACAAAGAGAAACGCTTAGAATCTCTCTTGCAAATTCCCGGCTTTTATCGACCCGGACGAGCCCATCTTACCAAAAAACGAAACCGTGAAACACTCGACCTACGTTTCTTATCCGCAGCAAGACCTTTATTGTATCGACAAAAAAGTTTGGGACTGGAACCTGTGGCCTTAAGTCGAGGTTGTCCGGCTTTTTGCAGCTTCTGCGCCGAAAGTTTTGATCTAAAGCCTTATCGAGAAAATCCTAAATCAGTAGTACACGAAAACGCCTTGAAGTTAAGGCGCGAAACCGGAATTGAAGGTGTGGATTTATTCAGTTTCAATTTCAACTTCTATGAAGAATTAATGCCATTATTAGAAGAGATGTCAGAATCTTTTGCTGTACTGGGCTTAAAAAGTCAGCGCTTTGATGTCATCGCTCGCGACAGTTCACTGTTACCCTATCTTCGAGCAGTTGGCAAATCGAGTTTTACATTCGGTATGGAAGGAATTTCAGCCCGCTTGCGGCGCTATCTTCAGAAAGGCCTTGAGGAGGATGAATTATGGCGGGCCTTGAGGGCGGTTTTCAACCAAGGTGTGCGCGAACTTAAAATCTTTTTGATTACAACTGGATTGGAAGAGGAAGAAGATTTTGAAGAGTATCAATCCTTCTTGCAGCGCCTCAAAACTATTGGTACACCAGGCAAGGGTAGAGGGCGTATTATCCTCTCCTCCACACCCTTAGTGCGATTTCCGGCCACCCCCCTGGAATTTGCTGATGCTTTTGATCCAGAAACCTTAGCACGAATCGCCAGACGCTTAGGCCATTTAACCCGAGTAGCGGGTTGGGAATGGCGAGAAGCTGCCGAAGAACCTGAAACTTATGTATCACAAGTCCTGGCTCGAAGCGATGACCCCCGCTATTGGGATGCGCTCTGTGAAGCAGTACAAAAGACCGGATTTATTTACCGCAGCGCCATGGACGAAGGCTTTATGCGGGAGTTACACCGAAGCCTGGAATCTCGCGGCTTGGATTCTGTGCGGGTTTTGGGAGGCTACGATTTTGAAGCCTCCAAACTTAAACCCTGGGCCCGCTTTGATATGGGTGTGAAACGCGAATTCTTATGGCGACAGTATCGCAAAGCTGAAAAGTGGAAAGACCCCGGTTATTGTTTGGGTAGCATCAATGAAAAAGCGCATTGCCTAGCCTGCGATGCCTGTGAAACGCCGGAAGAAACCGAGTGGCTTACAAGAAAGAGAATTCAGCAAGATTCTGATTCGAAGCGTTTTCTGAATCGTTTAAGTCAACTGCGTAAGGAGTCTGTTCAGATCACTTTCTCTGTTACACTGGATGCCAAATGTCATGGTTTACCCAGGAAATATCCGGCGCAGGTATTAGTTAGTTCAATATTACAAGAGCTTCCCGACTTGAGCCCACTCTATCGAAATGTTTCACAAAGTCAATTCGGCCCTTTAAATGAAACATGTTGGTGGATTGGCGAAGAAATGTTCACATTGGAATGGAAACCCGAGGCTAAGGCTCTGCTCGAAGAGGCGTTCAGTGATCCCGATTTTTTGGAAAGGCTAGGTCTGCGCTTGCAGGGCTGGATTTCAAGTGTAACATTGTTGCTTGAAGCCCAAAGGGATAATAGTTCAAATCAACGTTTTGCCTTTGTATCACCTTTTGAAGTGAAACCCGAAAGTTATCTACGCACTGAGGGCTTAAAGGCTACCTATTCAAAAGGTTTATTAGAGGAGACTGAATTATCTGGGCAGGAAGGGCATTTATCACAACCTTGGAAATGTTGGCTCTTGAGTCCAGAAAGTGTGCGCAAGAAAATGTTAAGCAAAATCAAGTATCGTGAGGTCTCACCAAACGAAGCTTCCTTGCATCACGGAAAAGAGTCGGTATTTTGGATGGGCGAAATTGAAGCAGGTTCAAAATTTCATCTAGAAAGCTTTTTATCCAGCGCCTTTGATTTGAAGCTAGACCTCGATTGGACTCGCATTATCTGTAGCCGTTTGCCCTGACTCCGGCTTTTCCCTGATACTGCTATTTGGGTTAGCTGCGGGAACCTGTAGCGCATTTGGAAAGTCTAAGCTAGAATAGAAAGGCTTGGATGGGCACTATGTATGGCCATAACTTCTGATATCCTCTGTTTCACTCCTTAAAGGAGCCATTGTATGCAAAATGCGACACTTTCCGACTCTCAGCGCGAAGGTGCTATTCCCCTTTCGAAAATATCTAACTACGCCAACCAAAACCTCCCCAAACGCGCTGCCATAAATGCTGGCTTGGAGAAGTACAGCGGACCATGGACGGCTACTGAAGCGGCACATCTACTGCGTCGAGCTTGTTTTGGATTTACAGCCCTTGACTTAAAGACCTTCACAGCAATGAATGTATCCAGTGCTGTCGATCAATTGTTAAAAAGCAATTCTGATCCAAGTGATTTGCCTATCAATACCAATGAAACCGATCCCGTAACAGTAGGAGAAACCTGGGTTAACAGTGAAAATTCTGGGGGAACCAATGGGAGCCGTAGAAAATCCTTAAAATCGTGGTGGATACTGAGGATGTTAACACAGCCCCTGGATCTAAAAGAAAAAATGACACTTTTCTGGCATAATCATTTTGCCACCGAGGGAACCGTCGTAGGTGATGCACGCATGGTTTGGGTGCATTTAAAACTCTTGCGGAATTATGCGTTTGGCAACTTCAAACAACTGACTCGCGAGATAACTTTTGATCCGGCCATGCTTCGCTATTTAAACGGCAACACAAATGTGAAGGGTAAACCCAATGAAAATTACGGCAGAGAGTTACAAGAGCTTTTTACCATAGGCAAAGGTCCTGAAAAAGCCCCTGGTGACTATACGAATTATACCGAACAGGATGTTATCCAGGCAGCCCGCGTTTTAACCGGCTGGAAAGACAATGGTACGGGAACTACTGTAAAGACAGAATTTTATGACAACCGTCACGACTCTGGAGATAAGACCTTTAGTGCAGCCTTCGGCGGAAAAACAATTACAGGAAGAAGCGGTACGGATGCCGAAAAAGAATGCGACGATCTACTGACTATGATCTTTGATCAAGATGAAACCGCCAGGGCCATTTGCCGTAAGCTCTATCGGTTTTTTGTGTATTACACAATCGATGCTACAACTGAAAAGAATGTAATTGTTCCCTTGGCGAAACAGTTTAAGGATGGTGGCTTTGAGGTAAAACCTATATTAGCAACTTTGTTTAAGAGCAGTCATTTTTTTGATGTACTCAATCGCTCTTGCTTGATCAAAACACCCTGTGATTATGTAATGGGAAGCTTTCGCAGTTTTGGAATTACACTTCCCAGTCCCTTACTTGACCGCTATAATGCCTTGTCGATTATTGATGGACTTAGTGCGACCATGCAAATGGAATTGTTCGAACCTCCAAATGTCGCGGGGTGGCCGGCTTATTATCAAGAACCCATTTTCCATGAAGCTTGGATCAATTCGGATACTTTGCCAAAACGAATTGCCTTTACTGATACATTGGCCGGCAAAAAGGGATATAGTCGCAGTACTTTTAAACTTCTTACCGACCCAACTACTATCGCTAAATCGGCTAGCCCAAATCCTGGGAATGTCAACTTGTTATTAGGGGCCTTAGCCGCCTGGTTGCTGGCACTGGAACTCACTGAAGCACAAGTGACTTTCTTAAAAGAGATACTCTTGGATGGAAATCCCGACTATGTGTGGACTCAGGAGTGGGATGCTTACATTGCAGCCCCTACAGATACAGCTAAAAAAACGGCGGTCGAAAATAAACTGCGAAATCTGTTTGTGACAATGACCGAAATGGCCGAATACCAATTAGCATGACAGCTTAGTCTCAGAAAAAGGAGACCTTAATGAAACGCAGAAAATTTTTTGGTTCAGCCCTGCCCGTGTTGGGATTGCCTCTGATTCAATCAACCTGGGCTCAAAATTCAAACCAATTCAATCCGATTCCCCTTTCAAAAAGTATTGCTGAATCTAATGGACGAGTTCTAGTTGTGATTCAGCTTAAAGGCGGTAATGACGGACTAAACACTGTCATTCCGCTCGATCAATACGATAAGCTGAAATTAGCCCGACCGGATATCGTATTACCCCAGCAAAAGATTTTAAAGCTTCGCGATAATCTGGGTTTCCATCCTGCCCTGGAAAAGCTACACCAGCTTTATAAGGGTGGACAGGTCGCGGTGATACAAAACTTGGGTTATCCCAATTCTAACAAGAGCCATTTTCGTTCAACCGATATTTGGCAATCCGCTTCAGATTCTAATGTGGTCAAAACCAGCGGATGGTTGGGTCGCTTTTTGACAAACCGTTTTCCCGGCTTTCCCGAGGGCTATCCCAACGAAAAATTTAGCCAACCCCCATCGATTGAAATGGGCTCAGTACTTTCGTTAACATTGCAGGGGGAAGATACCAGTTTGGGAATGGCGATAAGCAATCCTGCCACTGTACTCAATTCTTTACCGGGACTAAATCCCAACCCGGATAATAGCCCCGCAGGCCATGAGTTACGGTTTATCCAACGAGTGGCCGATCAAACTCAAAAGTACGGCGTGTCATTGCAGGCTGCACTGGCCAAGGCAGATAACAAAAGCACGCTTTATCCTGAAGGAAACTCATTAGCAACTCAACTGCGTTCAGTAGCTCGCCTAATTGCAGGTGGACTCAATACTCCCGTCTATGTCGCTAGTCTGGGAGGCTTCGACACCCACTCTAACCAAGTTGAATCTACTGATGTAAGCACTGGAAATCATGCCGAGTTGTTAACGAAACTTTCCGAAGCCATCTGGGCCTTTACTGATGATTTGAAAAAGCTGGGCATAGCTGATAAAGTAATGGGCTTCACCATGAGTGAATTTGGAAGACGCATTAAGAGTAACAATTCGCTCGGTAGCGATCACGGCAAAGCCGCTCCCCATTTTGTCTTTGGGGCTGGGGTCAAGGGCGGCATCTTAGGGAAAAATCCGGTCATCCCCAGTGCCGTTACAGTCAATGATGATATCGAAATGGAATTTGATTTCCGATCCCTATATGCCAGCATGCTTCAGGGTTGGTTGGGAGCATCCAAGGCGGAATCCGATCAGATATTATTTAATTCTTTTGCTACACTGCCCTTGATCTCAGATTCTATTGCAATTCATCTGGGCAGCAATCAAAGTTATGGTGGATTGCAATTGGATAAACCCTTTCCCAATCCCATCCGTGGGCAGGCCAATCTTGGATTCTATCTACCCAATAAGGGCTATGCAGTTTTACAACTGTATACACTAAGAGGGCGACTATTGAAAACTCTAATTTCTGAAAATTTACCTGCGGGCTCGCATGAAACGAGCATTAGTGCAGAAGGTTTGAGTTCTGGCAGCTATCTCTGCCAATTACGTATGGGTGATACTGTACAAAAGCAGCTTATCGAAGTCTGGTAATGAGAGAGCAAATTTTGTTACATCGGCCATCTACTCGGATTGGGTCGGAATAGTGACATACTTTGCCAACTGCATGAACCTAAAGTAATATCTCTGGGCAAAGTGCCGATTTCTTCCCGCTCTGCTTCAAAATGGCTAATTTTAACCAATGTCTAAAAATGAAAAAATTGATACTGTCATAATCGGTGGTGGCATTGTTGGCTTGGCGACCGCTTGGCGTTTGCTGGAGCGTTTTCCTGACCGGCGTGTTGTGGTTTTGGAGAAGGAAAAAAAAGTTGCCCATCACCAGACAGGGAATAACAGTGGAGTGATTCATTCTGGCATCTATTACAAACCTGGCAGTTTTAAAGCCACTTTGTGCCGAAGAGGCTATGCGCAAATGTTGGAATTTGCCAAAGCCCATCAAATTCCCCATGAAATCTGTGGCAAACTGGTTGTGGCTACTTCTAAGGATGAATTGCCTCGACTCGAGGCCTTGCGCGAAAAAGCCATCGCCAACGGCGTGAAAAATGTAACACAGGTTTCAGCCCATGAAATCAGACAATTTGAGCCCCATGGTTATGGCATCCAAGCTCTGCATGTACCCGAAACAGGAATCATTAACTATACGGCTGTTTGTGAAGTCTTAGCGCGCGAGATTAAATCAAAAGGGGGAGAAGTTCGCACTTTGCGACGAGTTAATGCGCTTTATGAGACTCAATCTAATGGTGTACATTGCAAAGGAATTCGCTATGAGTCAGGTGTGACTGGAAATCCAAAACTTTCAGTCTCTAATACAAATACAAATACAAATACAGATACAGATACTGACGGGACTGGCGATGATGAGGGAAGTCATGAATTAATCGCTGACTTTGTAATCAATTGCGGTGGTCTGCACTCCGACAGAATCGCCCGTCTCGATGGCTTGGAGCCAGGTGTATCAATTGTTCCCTTTCGCGGTGAGTATTACGAATTGACCCATGAAGCACAATCATTGGTTAAAAATTTGATTTACCCAGTTCCCGATCCGGCATTTCCGTTTTTGGGAGTCCATTTTACTCGCATGGTGATGGGGGGTGTGGAGTGTGGACCCAATGCCGTCTTAGCTATGAAACGAGAGGGCTATAAGAAAACGGATTTCAGCGCCAAAGATTTGGCTGAGGTGCTTTTAAATCCTGGATTCCGAAAACTAGCTGCAAAGCATTGGAGAATGGGACTGGGCGAATTTCAGCGTTCCTTTTCGAAGGCTGCTTTTACCAAAGCACTGCAGCGGCTATTGCCAGATATTCGCGCTTCTCATCTAAAGCCGGCAGGAGCGGGTGTGCGCGCCCAAGCCCTTCGTCGCGATGGTAGCTTGGTGGATGATTTCTTCTTTGTCGAAGGAAAACGCAGCCTGCATGTACTGAACGCGCCCTCTCCCGCCGCGACTGCATCACTGGCCATCGGTGAGGAGATTGTGGAGAGGTATGCGAAGGCTTTGGGCTAAAATGCGAGCTTTTAAATTATCTCACTGAAAAACTTTTAATTTGTTTGCTCGCTTGCAGACATCTTCAAGCCGGATGCCTTAAATCAATTGAACGGGAAAGTGCCGCTAATATGTTGAAACTGATGCTGGTCTGTGGAGCGCGTCCCAATTTTATGAAGATCGCTCCGGTCATACAGGCTGTGGAACGCTCTGGCAGGCTTCAGCCTTATCTGGTGCATACTGGCCAGCATTATGATGAAAAGATGTCGAAATCTTTTTTTGACCTGCTCAAAATTCCTAAGCCCAATGTTGATCTCGAAGTAGGCTCGGGTTCGCATGCAGACCAAACCGGTCGCATTATGATCGAGTTTGAAAAAGTGCTACAAAAAGAAAATCCCGCATTAGTCGTGGTGGTTGGTGATGTAAACTCAACCATGGCTTGTACGATTGCAGCCAAGAAATTATGGATTCCCGTAGCACATATTGAAGCGGGTCTGCGATCGTGGGACATGAAAATGCCCGAAGAGATTAATCGAGTGGTCACCGACAGTATCTGTGATCTATTCTTCACAACCGATCCCGATGCGAATAAAAACCTTGAAAAATTAGGGGTTGATTCTGAGCGAATTATTTTTGCCGGCAATGTGATGATCGACTCCCTTCTCAGTAACCTTGAGCTTGCAAAAGGAAATTCCATCTTAGAAAAACTCAATGTTACATCCAAAAATTATGCTTTTATTACCATGCATCGCCCTTCCAACGTTGATGACAAGACAGTATTAGGAGGATTGATAGATGCATTCGATACGATTCAAAAACAAATCCCCGTGGTTTTTCCTGCACACCCCCGTACTGTGAAAATGATATCCCAATTTGGTTACAGTGAAAAACTGGCTGCGATGGCCAATCTTAAGGTTTGTGAACCGCTTGATTATCACCAAATGTTGAAACTGAATATGGATTCAAAATTTGCGATTACTGATTCAGGTGGCATTCAAGAAGAGACAACTGTTTTAGGAATTCCCTGTATCACAATGCGAAACAATACCGAACGCCCGGTTACAGTAGAGGTTGGCACCAGCGAAGTGGTGGGAAACAATCCTGAAAAAATT
>JBBQAD010000501.1:0-1614 GCA_038315885.1 Fibrobacteria bacterium
ACTCATTGTGCTCAGCAATCCATTTTTAATGAACGTACATTCTAAAAAATCAATTTCCTGCGACTGTATATCAATCTTCGCGTGTAATGCATTAAATCTAGAGTCGGGGTTTGGGGTGATTCAGATTCAAATACAGTAGGACTGATTTTAGGCATGGCACTTTCCAATGTGTTACTTGATTGCCATGTATTTCATAAAGAGCCGCCAACTCTAAAACAGTATTTCGCTTTTCAGGCCTTCTAAAGCAACTTAAGTTTTGAACGCAGGTAAGGTGATTACTCCTTGGTCTTCTGGTCATTTTGGGAGCCACCTTGGCGGGAAACGTTGCCTTCAGACACCGTTTATCCACTTATAGGGATGTTCAATAAGGTGCGGCCAACTCTACATTCTGATTTACTAATTTACACTACACAATTTTAAAGAGTAAATGGCCAGTATGCAGGTAAACAAAATCTTGGTTCTCTGTCCTATTGGATTGGGAAATTTTATAATGGCCACACCTGCTCTGCAACTATTGTCCAGACAATTTGAAGCAAAAAATTTGGTTTTTTTGGCCTTGAGAAAGGGAATTGCCGAGATGGCAGAGGCCAGCGGATACTTTGGTGAAGTGCTCTGTTGGGACCCGGATAGGGAATCCAAATTTAAGGGTTTGCTATTACTGAATGGGCTCCGAAAAAGGAAAATAGATATCAGCTTGTCCCTTTTTCCAAGCGGTAACTGGCGCTTTCCTTTCTTCGCTTTTGCCTCAGGAGCGAAACAGCGCTTGGGACTAATTTACCAACATCAACCCTGGGCAAAGAGATTCCAAACACAGAGTCTTAAACCAAATTCTGATCTACATGATACGGATCAAAACCTGCGGTTTATTGAATGGGCATTTCAAATTATTGAATCAAATTCAAGCAACAATCTGATGCAAATTTCGCGTGTCTCACTGACTTTTCCGATTGCACCCAAAACTCCCAAGGCAGGTTTACCCTCTGTGAATTATTTGGTGTGCCATCCGGGCTCCAGCGTTGAAAGGGGAATGAAGGAAAAGCGCTTGCCACCTCGCCAATTCGCCAAAATTATCGATCTGTTATACGAAAAATTTGGAATCAAAAGTGTTCTAATTGGCGATAAAACAGAAGCGGATTTGCGGAGCGAAGTGGCCTCCAAATGTAAAACAGCAGCTATTCTTGATTTACCCACTCAATCGCTGGCTGAACTCGCCTCCCTCATCGAACATTCCCTTTTCTTTCTAGGCAATGACAGCGGCCTAATGCATGTAGCAGTAGCATTAAATAAACCCTGTGCTGTTTTTTTCGGTCCTACCGATGAGCGCAGAAACGGACCCTATGAACAGAAGAGTAACAATAGTGAACAGAAAAACGAAGGTCGTCATCTCATCTTTAGAAGAAAAGATTTAAACTATGCTCCATGTCGAACAACCCTTGAATTGGGGAAAAAGCCGGGATGTATCCATGGTGATTACCGCTGTTTAAGCGATTTTACATTGAATGAAGGTGACTTGAAAAAACTATATCATTTTGTGGAAGGCAGCCTCAGCCCCAATTCCTAATTTTCCACATAGTGAATGGCCTTGTTACTGGATACTTACTGGATACTTATTTT
>JBBQAD010000463.1:0-2993 GCA_038315885.1 Fibrobacteria bacterium
GCCGACAAAAATGGGATTTCAATATACACTGGAGACATCGTGACCTGGAATCCAAGCCAGTCGATGGAGCACTGGAGCAACGGAGAGAATCATTAAGTTACAATCGCTTGGGTTGGTCATGGTTAGCCGATGTATACGCCAACTTATGGAAGTCTTCCGAATTTGCAAGCCTGGAAGGCGAGTTCAATCAATGGGCTTTAAGCCCTTGTTACTCACGGACATATCGAAACGTAGCTTTTGAAATCAGCCTACCTAGCGGCATTTCAAATATAAATGGTCAATGGCAGCGTTACTCTGCTGACCAAATAATCATTTTCAGAGACCCAATCCAATTTAAGCAATATGATATGAATATCACTGCAATACAATTGGCTCCAAGTTTATCAGCCTCTATGCAACTCGGTGACTGGACTTTTCATGGTGGAGTGCAACAGGCTCTTGTATTTCCTATTCAGCTTTATTCAGGGGCCCATCGTTCAGATGATAATCCCTCCGAAACCAAGAAAAATATTTGGGGCGATTCGAGCCCCGTGCTGGGAAGCTCAGGTTTACTGATTCGTTTTGGAGTAGATTTTAAACTATAATCCCTGCGAAGTCATTTATCGGAATTTATTAAGTCGGCCAGAAGGGCCAGGGTTTGTCTAATTTAACCTAGATTCACCTTCATTCAACTGATTCACTATTGAAAGAGAGTTAAAATGAATGTTCTTCTTTTTGGAGCTACTGGCATGGTAGGCAAGGGAGCCCTAATTGAATGTATCGAGAGCCCCCTGGTTAAACGGGTTGACGTTATTGTCAGAAAACATCTTTCAATTAAGCATGAAAAAATTCGTGAACATATCCATCAGAACTTTCTCGATTTTGATTCGCTCAAAGAGAGTTTCACCGACATCGATGCCTGCTTCTATTGTGTGGGAATCTCTTCTCTGGGTTTATCTGAAAGCCAATACAGGGAAATCACACTCGACTATACTGTAGCTGCTGCCAATTTATTAGTTAAGCAAAGTCCCAACTGTGTATTTTGTTTTGTATCAGGAACGGGAACCGACAGCAGCGCCAAAGGCAAGGTGATGTGGGCGCGAGTAAAAGGAGAGGCTGAAAACCATTTGCTTTCTCTCCCCTTTAAAGCAGCCTATATGCTGCGTCCCGGTTTCATTCAACCGATGAAGGGTGTGCAGTCAAAAACCAGACTATACCGGTTTTTTTATGTGTTACTGGCACCGCTTTTTCCTATCATCAAAATGCTGGCCCGACCCTATATCACTACAACAGAGGCGATGGGAAAAGCAATGATACAATTAACCCTAAAGGGCTACCCAAAACCCTGGTTGAGCACTCGGGATATCAATAAAGCCGCTGAAGTTGCTTAAATTGAGGTCTCGAGCTTGTGCTAGTTTAAAGTCTAGGCTATGTATATATATTTGTAACTGTAAATTGCTGAAAACTTCTTAAGATTTATAAAAACTGAATCAGGGCAGGACTTTCTCGCGAGTATAATTGATCCACCCAAGTTTCCACCTGACTCTGGTCGAGATCATTGATATAGGTTGCCATTGTTACACCTAGCAGAACGGCATAGGTTAACCTTTTTTTCTGATTGAGTGAGCGGCGCATTCGGTTTACTGAACGTTTCACTCGATTTTGGCGAATCACTGGCAATTTAACCGTAGGAGGTTGAACCGGTTTTGGGTTAGTTTGGAATTGGGTCTGAGCAGTGCTTTTTGCTTCAGACTGCAATATAGCACTGTGTAACACAAAACTTTCTTCTTTCCGGACAACACTTTTCATTGAATACTTATACGGATCCTCTGGAGGGCTTTGTTTCGGGTATTGGCTAATCCCTTCTGCAGTCCATTCATTTTCACTTATAGCTGCGGCCTTTGGTATCTTTATTTGCACAGGATTAATTGGCTGTCGTTGGGCCTCAACAAATTGACTCTCCTGAAGCTCCTGGCTTTGTAATTCAGCCGATTCGACTTTTTCACTTGCTGAAAACTCGGTCCGCACATCCAGCACTTCTTTTGTAATACTTGTGATTTTCTTGGGCCGTTTTACATTTAAAAAACGTTTGGGGTCGATATCCAAAGAAGGGCGAAAGGCTTTCGCATTTCCCGCTAGTCTAGCCTTAGTCTGCTTAGCCTTCCACTTGGCTTCTCCATCGTAGTAGTTCATTTCATCTGCCATGGTACTATCCTTAGTTCTTTATTTATTCTCTATATGAGCTAATTATATGCCATTTCATAAGCCGCCGTAATCAGTGAAAAGCCGGAATCTTTGGTACCAAAATGGGCATTAGTGCCCACTTTACCGCCGATCATGGGTCAGGCTTTACCTAATTTAGAGCTTCAATGAATTATATCGGTCACTTTCTTATCGCCCGGAGCTTAAATCAAGCTTTTGCTGGCCATTTTCTGGGAGACTTTGTCAAGGGCCTTCCCAGCTTGATGACCGAACGATACCCTGCACATTGGATTGAAGGAATTGTGATTCATCGGAAAGTGGATTCATTTGTCGATTGCCATCCCGTATCTCTTCAGTTTTATGCTTCCTGCCCCAGTGATATACGCCGTTTTGCAGGCATAATGTTGGATTTGGCCTGGGATCACATCTTAGCAAAACAGTGGAACCAGTCGAAAATAATTCAGACTAGTTTGATAACATTACCCTTTTCTACTTTTTGTGATTCCATTTACAATGAGTTAGCACAAAATGAAATGCAATTTCCCGAAACCGCTCGATTGCGATCTATAGCGATGCGAAACGGGGATTGGCTAGGTTCCTATGCTCAATTTTCTTCCCTTGAAACAATCTGCCGCAATCTATCCAAACGAATTAGCCGAGGCTTCCCCTTGGCCGACGGAGCGGCATGCATTTCAGAAAGACTGGAAGCCATCCAACAAGGATTGTGGACTGTATTACCTGAATTACTAAAACATGTTAGCGAAGAGAATTAATTTTGTGCTGATGGAACAGCATTGATTCAACAGCATATC
>JBBQAD010000270.1:0-5517 GCA_038315885.1 Fibrobacteria bacterium
AAGATTGACGCCCACCATCGAACTATGCGCACGGTGGGAGGTGCCAAAGGCATCATTAATGTAAACATCACCCAATTTGGTCAAGGAGTTTTGAAAAGCTTTAATTTTTTCGGGATCAGCCTTGATGGATGTTCCATCTTCATTTTTAATCTTGCCTTCTTCTTCAATATGAAATCGCAGATTTTCTAATAATACAACTGAACCAGGCTGAAGGGTTGCACACACTTTTTCAACTTCAGAGCCAACACAATCCTTGAAGAACTGAACCTTTCGGCCTAATAAACTTTCCAAGTGAAGAGCAACAGGTTGCAGGCTGGATTTCTCCTGCCGTTTGCCATCTGGACGACCTAAATGGCTCATCAAAATCACAGAAGCACCCTGCTTCAGTACATATTCAATGCTTGGCAAAGAAGCACGCAAACGTTTGTCGCTTTCAACTTTTCCATCTTTAATGGGAACATTGAAATCAACTCGTATTAAAACGCGTTTTCCTTTTAGGTCTAGGTCTTCTAGAAAAAGCTTGGCCATCTATCCTCCGCTAAAGCCTTCTCAGGCTGCAATTCGTTTAGTTAAGCCAAGTTCTGCTTATAAAAGCTGGACTTGGCTTTTTCTGATTATTTGGTCTTTGCTGCCATGTACTTCAAAAGGTCTACCACTCGATTTGAGTAGCCCCATTCATTGTCATACCAGGACACGATTTTGAAGAAACGTTTTTCTCCCTTCAAGTTATTTTGCAGGGTTACCAATGAATCATAGATGGAGGAACGGTCGTCATGAATAAAATCAGTAGATACCAATTCTTCTTCTGTTACACCTAAGTATCCCTTTAAATAACTTTGCGAAGCTTTTTTCAAAAGGCCATCGATTTCTTCGATAGATGTATCGCGCTTTGCATTGAAGGTCAAATCGACAACTGATACATCGGGAGTTGGAACTCGGAATGACATTCCCGTCAATTTTCCTTTAACGCTGGGCAGTACTTCTCCCACTGCTTTAGCTGCGCCGGTGGTAGAAGGAATGATATTGACTGCTGCAGCTCGACCTCCGCGCCAGTCTTTCTTAGAAGGGCCATCGACAGTTTTTTGAGTGGCGGTGTAAGAATGAATGGTAGTCATTAGACCAGATTCAATTCCAATTCCTTCTTTCAACAGCACATGGACCAAAGGGGCTAAGCAGTTAGTGGTACATGAGGCATTGGATACAATATTGTGCAGGGCAGCATCGTATTCGCCTTCATTTACACCCATCACAATCGTTTTCACATCACCTTTGGCAGGTGCAGAAATGATCACCTTTTTAGCACCGGCAGTCAGATGGCCTTGAGCTTTTTCTGACTCGGTAAACAGGCCAGTTGATTCCACTACAAAATCGACGCCCAAATCTTTCCAAGGCAATTGTGAGGGTTCGCGAGTGGCCATTACGCAACGGATTTTGTGACCGTTAACAACGATGATATCATTTTCATCTTTGGCGTTTTCTGAACGAGCCGTTTCAACCTTGTGCTTGAACTTGCCATGGATTGAATCGTATTTCATCTGGTAGGCGAAATAATCCGCATCAGTAGAAACATCTACTACGGCAACCACATCGATTTCTTTGCCCAATAGACCTTGGTCACAAATTGCCTGAAAAACCATGCGGCCGATACGACCAAAACCATTGATTCCTACTTTTACAGCCATTGTCTACTCCTGTGGTAAAACCAAAATGAATTCTTTGTTCCGCGTTTAAATATAGGAACAGCTAGAAAAAGCATTCAAGCCATTTCAACAGTTAATTTGTTTGCCAAATTTTCAGACAATAAATAACAAATGGCTGGGAATAACGGTTTAGTCGGGTGGAAAGCGGTATCGAGCACGATTTTTATCGATTATCATGGTTGCAATTATTTTAGGGACATATTCATTTGTTTCTGAAGCAAGAGTACCTGTTCTGTAGATATACCAAAAGTCCCGATTGTTTATCGGATCATCAATACGCCGTAGCTCTGCTCGAATACGTCCCTCTCCAGCATTATACGCAGCCATCGCTAAGGCAACATCGCCAAACTCCCCTAACAATACTTTTAGGTACTTAATTGCGGCCTTTGTCGATTTTGCCGGATTAGTTCTTTCATCAAATTCGGTTGGCAATTCAGTCCAGTTATTCGGAACTTTTAGCAAATAATCCCGACCAGTTGCCGGCATAAACTGCCAGAGCCCGCGAGCTCCAGCTTTGCTTACAATCGTCGAATCAAGCAGACTTTCATGCATTGAGAGATAAGCAAATTCCGTTGGCATGCCTGCCAAGGTTAATTCTTTGACAATCATGTTGAAGTGATACCTTTTATTCCTGAAGGATCGACTTAGAACAGTATTGGGAGAGGGATTGGCCAATGCACGAATATGTTTCTCCACCTGAGAGATAAACAAATCAGGAATGATATAGTTTTGCTTTCCAAAACCTTCCATTATTTGATGTATCTCTCGACCCAGGGGATTTTTATAAGTATTGATCAAATCCTTTGATTCTAGGTGGCTGCGCAACTCCATCAATTTTCTTTCGGCAGCACGCAGTTTGGCTACAGCCAATAGTTTTTCTTCATCTGGCGGTGCATCTGTCATTGAAGGACCCTGGCTACTTTCAATTTTTTGTTCCAGAGTATGGATGTTATCCATCAATTTGGATTGTTCCTTGAGGCGACCTCGGTAACCCATGTTTTGCCAGGCCAGAAAAGAGACAATAATAAACGCCAGGGTAGAAACGAAGCTGAGAATCCAAACATGTTTTTTTTTGGAGCGAGAATAAGTCTGTGACGCGCTATGTATCATTCGAGCATCTTTGTCGCTCAAGACTCCGCTTTGAACCATGCGCTCTACCCGTTTACCGTCTTTGATGAGGTCTTGAATCTCATTATGATCGACTTCATCTTCTTTGAAGCGATGGGCCAGACCGATTGTATAACTACCCTCAGCACCTGGGAACAGAGATTGAGACGGTGGCCGTTTTTCCCGATCTTGCACAGTTTTTTCGAGTGGTTCAAAATTCTCTTGGGGGCTATCGATTGAAGAAATAAACGTATCGGGAGAAACTTCTCCCGTAGAAAGCACACGAATCTTCGGCCCGTTTAAGCCTAGAGTGACAATGTTATTCTCTTGCAGTCGATGTTCTGAAGCTCTTTCGCCGTTAACAAAAGTTCCATTGGTTGAGTTCAAATCGCGGATATATAATCCGCTCCCCTTGATTTCAAATACCGCGTGCTTGCCAGAGACCAGGTTTGCTTCAAGCCCGCTAAAGCTGAGTTGGCAATCTGGTGAACGACCCATATGAATGGAAGAATCCACCCTAAATTTTTGTCCCGCACGAGTTCCTGAAATTATTTGAATGTATGCGTCCATCAAAAATGGATCAACCTTGCTTGATAAAATGGTGAAAATGAAAGTAATAAAGCATGCTGGAGGCTAAATTAAAAATAGCAGGCTTCCAAATCTGGTTTTGTCCTGGTTTTTTACTGCCAAGGGGAGATTCATTCCTGTCTGCCGGGCTGCAAAATATTCGCTTAGGGAGGGAATTGCGGCGCTGGTACGAGGAAATTTATCGTCATAAACCAGCTCCTGATTTTCAAGCACCAGCTCTGTTTCAAAGAGAGACCAGGCTTCTTGTCTGGCATTTAGCATCGCTTCGAGATAGGCAAAAACGCTGGGTTTAAAGAAAGTATGGGATTCTTCTTCCCAGTTCGAGGCGAGCTGACCCACAAACAAGGCAATCTCTGATTTGACTGAGCTTTTCAGCAATTGTAAAAGATTATCTGGAATTTTTTTGTCGATATTTAGAAAAAGGGGACAAGCCATTTCTTCGGCAAAATGAATGATATCGGCTTGGGACTCATTGTAAACAGAGTTATGAACTCCCTGTGAATCCAAAAGTACAATAGCCATGGGTTTATCCAGCTTATCCATACCCAGGCGCTCTTTGAGCTCTGCAAGTTGTTGCGTATTAACATCGTAGGGTAAAATATGTAAACATTGTCTGGAACGACGCCGAGTTTTTTTTATTAATCGTCTGAGTCCTAGTAAGAATCCAAATCGAGTGGCTAACTCTTGCTGGCTCAAAAGGTTTTTCTGTAACTCTTCTAATAGATTTTTTAGTTCTGCCTGGAATTGCTTTGCCGATTCTATGCGAAGCCGGGCTCCACTGTTATATACACCTACTGAATCAATAAAATTAGATAGTCCTGATACCGATTTATTCACTTGGTCTAAATTTGATTTCGGGCTGTGAGAGCCCGTATCGACTTGATCTAAAATTCCAGATAAAAAGTCCTTTTCGCTTTTGTTCTCTGAATTTTTAGTGGGAGACATTTTTTGTGTATTAATCGGATTAGACCCTGGATTTACGTTCTCTTTAGGAAAGTCAAAGACTTCATTGACAGCATCCAATAATAAGGAGGCCGGCAGGGCTAAGCGTTTTAATCTGGACTGATAAGAGTCATAATCGAGTTCCCTGGTGATACACTGAGACAGCCATTTTTCAAGTAAGTGAAAATCAGAAAGTAACGGGAATTGCTTAAAGGCGGCCATTGGCTGAGATAAAGATGTGCCTGCAAAGGAGATGTGACCGCTAAACTCAAGCGGAATATTTCTGAATTCTACGGACAGATTAACTTGCAATGTAAATCCCAAAGCAGCATCTCCTTCGGCCAGATTTTCATTGTCGGCAGAAAAGGCCCGAAAGGTGCCAAACTCAGAAGGCAGAATTAGGATATAATGTTGAGGCTGGGAGGAGCTTGCTTGCTGCCCTCTTAATTTAGGAGAAAGACCAGGACGAGTGGAAATTTCAACTCCAAAATTCAGTATTCCACCTTTGCCACTCTCACTCTCAATCAAACTATCTTCACTCTTTTCATTCATCTCATTCATTTATGCCTGACTTTCCACAAAATTCAAAAGCAAAGGGTATAACAGGATCTCTAAAGTAATTTATGGTCAGCATGCTAAAAAAAAGAGATAAGCGGAAACAACTGCTTCCTGGACTGGGGATTATTGTCCTGATTTTCTTCAGCTGTTCGCACAATCTTCGATTGGGAAGCTCCGCCTCACCGAAGCAAAGCCGCGAAAAGACCTGGAACTTAAGTCCCTTTCCCGCCGACACGTGCACCATCTATCCTCATCATGAAGACTGGCATGAGAAACGGGTAGAGAGATTGGTCGAAAAATCTCTCCATTTTATTCAAGATACTTCCGTACTGGATTTCACTCAGTTCAAAAGCGATGATAAGCGGTGGGTCCTTTTGCCTAAAACCCGGAGCACTCAGGGATATCCAGTTCTTTCACTGATCCACTATCCAGCGCAACAGCTGCGGATAAAGGTTTTTGTAGCAAGCCTAGAAAATAAGCTCATTAAACCCAATTTGGTTGACAGCGCCTTGCAATTTTTATTTCAGGTGGAAACAAGAAAAATTTCTATTCCCACCAGCAGCACTAGTGATACACTTACTTTTTTTCTTTCGAACCAGGAGAAAGTCTATCACTGGGGAAT
>JBBQAD010000009.1:0-17215 GCA_038315885.1 Fibrobacteria bacterium
AACCAATACCCACCGTATAGATAATAACACCCTGGTCGGCGGCATCCTTGGCTAATTTTTCTGCTCTTCCACTGTGATCTTCTCCATCGGTGAGAAGTACAATAACCTTATATTTTCGGTCTTTGGCATTGAAGGCTTTCAGCGAAGTTTCTATGGCAGATCCAATCGCTGTTCCCGGAACAGGGATGAGGGATGGATCTAAAACATCGAGAAAAATTTTAGCTGCGCCATAATCCAAAGTCAATGGGCATTGCAGAAAGGATTCACCTGCAAAGGCGACAAGTGCAATTCGATCACCTGAAAGTTTATCGATAAACTTGGAAATTTCTTGTCGAGCCTTGGCCAGGCGACTGGGCTTGATATCTTCTGCGTACATCGAAAGAGAGACGTCGACTGCAACAGCAATGTCTAATCCTTTGCGTTTGATCAGTTCCATCTTGGTGCCCCATTGGGGACGCGTTAGACTCAGGGCAGCAAAAAAGATGCAGAGAAGTATTAGGGATGCCTTTATCAGTCGTCGGAAAGAAGAAATACCTTCGGTTAATCTTTTAACCATGTCCATATGAGCGAAGCGTCGCAATGCCTTGCTGCGTCTGGAGCGACTCCATAAAAAAAACAGCAAGCACAAGGGAACAAGAGCGAGCAGCCAAAATTGATCGGGACTTGCAAATCTCATGGTATTTTCATGAACCGGGTATTAGCCAGTCCAATCTCCAGAATAATTAACCCGAGTCCAATCCACACCAGACTGGGAAACAGTTCACGATAGCGAGTGTAACGATTCGATTTGATTTCGGTTTTTTCAAGTTTATCAATTTTCTCGTAAATTCTTTCTAAACCTTCGGAATCCTGTGCGCGGTTGTAAGTGCCTCCCGTCATCTGGGCTATTTTGGTCAGAGTTTTTTCATCGATATGAGTGGGAATCGAGACAACTCGTTTACCGAAAATGGGATCATCGATCTCAATGGGCTGGTCACCATTTTTACCAACTCCAACGGTATACACTTTTACCTTGATAGCCTCAGCGACTCTGGCGGCCATCAAGGGATCCACTTCACCCGCATTGTTTTCACCATCGGTTAGCAAGATGATCACCTTGCTTTTCGCTTCGCTTTCTCGCAAGCGGTTGGCACCGGTTAATAATGCGGTTCCTATTGCTGTACCATCCTCCACCATTCCAAAATCAACTTGATGTAAAAAATCGATAAGCACACTATAGTCTAAGGTCAATGGGCATTGAGTGAAACTCTTTGCTGAAAAAACAACTAGCCCAATTCGGTCATGAGTTCGGCCTCTTATGAATTTTTCAATTACCTGTTTAGCGACTACCAAGCGATTTTTCGGTTTGAAATCCATAGTTTTCATCGATCCAGAAATATCCAAAACCAAAACGATATCGATCCCCTCAGTGCTTACATCGACAATTTCTTCACCTAGCTGCGGCCTGGCCAGAGCAACAATAAAAGCCGATAAGGCCATAATGCGAAAAACAAAAAGGCTGTGTCTAAAACGAAGTGCCGCGGTCGGTGGGATTTTTTTGAGAATGCGTAGAGAAGGAAAACGGATGCTAGCCTTACGAGTTCGGAATTTACGCAAGTAATCCCAAATTAAGAGCGGAAGAAACAATAAGCTGAGCAAAATCCAGGGATCTTGAAAAATGGGCAATCTCATGCTGATCCCTTTCGAGTCTCAGTTGGACTGTCATTTATAACTGGACCGCTATTTTCACTACTTATGTTACTCTTGGTTGCGTCAGAAGTAATTTTAATCTCTTTGGTTTGTAACACAAAATATTTCATTTCTTCTATCAGGGAGTTGGTTCTTCCGACTTCCAAGTGGCCAGCGGCAAATTTGACTGTATCAGTTTCCTGGCAAAAATGAAGAAGCCAAAGATTTTTATCCTGTTCCAAACCAAGGCTGGGGATTTTTAGTAAAAACTCCTCAGTGGTTGATTCCAGTGCATCCACCCCAAAACGTCGAGTGATATAGCGCCGCAGAATTTCAGAAAGTGCAAAGCAAAAACTTCGATGATCGTTTTGTAGCATTTCCCCATTATTTGCCAGTTTTTGTAAAGCCTCCAATACCTCATCATGAGGGCTTGCCAGTGCTTTAACTTCTTCTTTTTTCTTGCGACTCAGTAAAAGCCAGATTAGAAAACCTGCAAGAAGGATTACACCTGTCAAAACTATCCAAATCCAAGGAAACTTGTTTGGAATTGACGCCAGTTCAGCAATATCCGCGATGTCCTTAGTGTCTTCTGGAGAACTGCGACGGACATGAATTTGAATAGGCTCTGTATAAGACTGAATTTTGGGCAGTGAATCATGGGGACTGTAATAGTTAACTATTTGGGGGGCTATGAGATAGTCGCCAATGGTAAATGTAGAGAGCTCAAAGGAAAAGGTTTGTTCAGTACGGGAGTCTTTTTTTTGAGGGCTTCCCGGTTGATAGTCCTTTACCTCAAACTGACCGAGGTTTCCCAAAACCGAAGGAAGTTCTATTCTGCCACCTGAAGGGTAGCTGACAGTAATGAAATAATGAAAGCGGTCGCCGATGTTGATTTCTGCCTTATCGACTTTAGAAAATAATTCGATGGCTTCATTCTCGCGGCTTTTGGCATCGCTAGTAGTCTGACCTGACTGTGGTAAGCAAAGACTGAGTGCCAAATAGAAAAAAATGAAGAAGCAAAGCCTCACTTCGTCGCTCCTGTAACATCAAAGAAGCGTACCTGGGCACTTTGCAACTGCTGTTCAACATAGTGAGAATAAGCCTCTGCCTGTTTCTCTCTTGCCCAATCAGCACGGACTTTTTCTTCTGAATTTTCAAAGGTAACACTGCTGTCTTGTGTCTTGTAGCGGGCAGCATTTGCTTCAAAATAATATTTCAGATCGTTCGGGCTGGGATTGGGTATTTTTAGTTCTTCTGTTAACATGGCTTGCGCCAATACCTGATCGCGAAGGCCGGCTAGGCGTAATTTGATTTCCGCACGGTCACCGAAACCCTTTCTCTCCGAAGCTCGAGCAATCAGATTGGTAGCCACATATTGGCGAACCATATTCAGTATATCGCCGGATGATTCGGGTAAACCGCCGAAGGCCTGCCGTACTTCATTTAAAGTCACATCACGGCCATCGACCCGAGCTACCACTTTGCTGCCCTCTTGATTTGTATTTGGCTCAAACTCTTTTTTCTGCTGGGGGTCAATGTTAACAATTTCAGAGAGGGCTGACTTGGCATCTCCGCTGCGGCCTGCTTGTTCGAGGGCCATTACAATTTTTTTCCCCAATTGATTGTTAAAAGTAGCTTCGGGATAAATTGTTTTCAAAATGGTGTATTGTGCCAGGGCATTCTGGGGATCACGCAGGTTTTCCAAATAAATGTTTCCCATCTGATACAACACCTTTGGCACATCTTCATCAGGAGCGATTCCAGAGTGCAGATATTCTTGAAAGGTTGTTATTGCATCCTGATACAAACCCTGTTGAAAAAGGGCTGTAGCGGCCTTGCGATATTGATCGGAAGACCAATTCGTATTTTTTTCGGTGTTACATGATAAAACGCTTAGAATAACTAGAATGGGACTCAAAAGCCGCATGCTTCTCAGAAGTGAGATTTTCAAGTTGAAACACTTAATTTTATTGCAAGGAATGTTAAGCATATTTCTATGTCCTTCCCGCAGCATGAGAGGAACGCTTTTGAAAGTATTGAATCAAGGGCAAGATGGTGGCATCATAATTTTCCTGGATGAGAATCTCCAGATAATCGACCCTTAGCCGCTTAAATAGTTTGGTCAAACGGGATACTTCTTTCTGCGCTTCTTTCATGAAGTGCTTACGAAAATCAGCGCTCCCTGTATCGACCAAGAGTATCTCTCCAGTTTCGGCGTCTTCGAGTTCTATAAAACCTGCATCGGGTAATTCTCGTTCGCGCGGGTCTACCACCGCAATGGCAATGGTATCATGTTTTTGCTTTAATAATTTTATGGGTGTTTCAAAGCCAGGGCTTTCAAAATCACTGACCAGAAATACCACTGCCCTTCGAGTCAATAACTTGTTCAAGTGTTCCAATGCGAGCCCAAGATTGGTACCTCTTTCTTCGGGCTTGAAATACAAAAGTTCGCGAATAACCCGTAACACATGGTTACGGCCCTTTTTGGGCGGAATATACTTTTCGACCTTTGACGTAAATATTAAGAGTCCCACCCGGTCATTATTCTTAATGGCAGAAAAGGCCAACAAGGCACTGATGGTTGCCATGACTTCGCCCTTCATTTCTGAAAAGCTGCCGAATTCTCCTGAAGAGCTGGCATCCACCGCAAAGAGAACCGTTAACTCGCGTTCCTCTGTAAACTGTTTTACGAAAGGGGTTCCAGCACGAGCTGTTACATTCCAATCAATTGTTCTGATTTCATCGCCGGCGACATATTCTCGGACCTGGGCGAACTCCATTCCCTTGCCCTTGAATGATGAGGAATAGGCTCCGGCTAGAACCGAATTGACCGCGCTGCGCGTGCGAATTTCAATTTGGCGTACTTTGCGAAGTAATTCTTTTGGAATCATAAGGCCTTAAGTTCTTCTAAACGGTTGGTCAGGGATTGCAAACCTTCATGAATGGAATGCAACCGAAACCACAACCATGCTAGCCAAAAGGAAAAAAGCAAAGAAGCGCCTCCTAAGATCATAACACTTTGCTGCAGGTTTCCACGGCTCAACGCCTTCTTCTCTCTCAGGGCCGTTTGGGCCGATTTTGCCTTTTCATTTTCAGCTCTCAGCAAGCTTAGGGTCTGATGGTCAGCAATGCCCGTTTCTTGAAGACCATATTTTATTTGAAAAGCCTTTAAACCCAGAACAGAGTTGAAAGAATCAAATCCGAGTGTAGCTAACATATCGGTTAATTCTTGCCGCATCGCGGTTAATTGCTGGGATGCTTCTTGTTTGTAATCGAGTTCGCCGGTGGCCGAGTGACTGTCTTCATAATCACTTAATAATTTAGAGAAATAGTCTTTGGCAATCTGAAAATGATCTTCCACTCTGTGATGTGCACCCAAAAAAAAGCAGGCGTCATCGGCTAAATCACTTTTTGGATAGAGGGCAAGCAATTTTTCGAAACTGGCTACCATGGCACTATCCTGGTTAAGACGGCGATAGGTTCTTCCCGCCCAGAAGAGATACAGTGGTTTTTTAGATGTTTGATAGGCTTGATCAAAGAAATACAGTGCTTCATTGAAATTTTCATCGGTAAAATATTTGCTGCCCACTTCAAAAAGAGCTTCGGGAGATTTTCCCTGCACCGCTTGTCTGCTCAGTTGAACAGAATTTGATTTTTGGGTCTGCGACTGGGCGGGACTTAATTTTTTCTTATATGCTTTAGCCTCTGCCTCATCTAAAAAAATGATGCCTTTATTTTCATCAAATACCATCACCTTTCCCGCTCCTGCCCAAGGAGGGAGTATTAGAATTCCAATGAAGAAGCTGAGCCTAAGGCACTTCAACACTGTCGAAAATTCGCTGCACGACATTCTCGGCATGTATTTCCTCCGCTTCCGCTTCGTAAGAAAGCACTAAACGGTGCCGCATGACATCAATTCCTATGGCTTTGATGTCTTCGGGTGTGACATAGCCCCGACCTCTTAAGAAGGCATGGGCTTTTGCAGTTTTGGCCAAACAAATACTCGTACGGGGGGAGGCCCCAAATTGAATCATGTTGGCCAGATCTTTAATGCCTGCTCCCACTGGATCACGGGTGGCGGCAACCAGGGCAATGATATAGTCCTTGATGCGCTCATCCATATAGATCTCTTCGGTCACTTTACGGGCCTTTAAGATTTCTGCTTCGTTGGTGATGGCATTGAGCGGCGGAAAGCCTGCGCCTGATACAGCGTCCACAATCGCCTTTTCTTCTTCTCGGCTGGGATAACCCATTTTGACCTTCAGCATAAATCGGTCTACTTGAGCTTCGGGTAGGGGATAGGTACCCTGCTGCTCTAAAGGATTTTGGGTGGCCAGTACGAGAAACAATTTGGGAAGAGGATAAGTTGTATCACCAATAGTCACTTGTTTTTCCTGCATGGCTTCAAGCAGGGCTGATTGAACTTTAGAGGGTGCACGATTAATTTCATCGGCAAGGATTATACTGGCAAACACAGGCCCCTTTTTAACATTGAAATCTCCGGTCTTGGGATTAAAAATCAATGTTCCCACCAAATCTGCTGGCAGCAAATCAGGAGTGAATTGGATTCTGTGAAAAGGCGCGTCGATGGCAGCAGCCAATGCTTTTACTGCCGTTGTTTTTGCCAAGCCGGGCACCCCTTCGAGCAGCACATGGCCATCGGCAAGTAGACCAATGACTAGCCTCTCAACCATCATCTTTTGCCCGATAACGGCACGACCCACTTCTGAAATCAATCTTTCAGTGAAGGCTCCATGTTCCTTGACCTTGGCTGTAATCGCCTGGATATCTGCGTTACTCATCTTCTTCTCCGTCTGCTTTCAAGCCTAAACAATGCGAAACTTTTCTAAGGGATTCGAAGAGTTCATGGCTTTCTCTTTGTCCGCCGCCAAAGCGGGCGTGTTCAAATTCTTGTTTGAGACTGTACCACTCTTCTTTTATATCACTGGAAATATCTGTATGCTCGCCTAGATACTCATCAAGTAGCGGATTGAATCTATTTTCCGAGCGAAGCATTTTTGCTTGGGATTGTAGGAACTGAATACATAGGGCTTCAATATCGAGCAGAATTTTTTTGCTTTCGCCAAGGCGAATCCGGCCTTTAATTTCTCGTACTCGTTCGGCCCAGTTGTTTTGAGGCTTTATTTTTTCGTTCTTTTTCTTTTGGAGCTGTTTGAATCCCATTAGGGCAATCCAATACAGAAATGCCAAAAGTGCTACTAGAGCTATCAGTCTAAACCAAAGGCGTTTTTGCAGAGGCACTTTGGCCGCATCTATCTGAATGTGAACAGGGGCGACATAGAGTTGTTCTTCGGATCCGCGCACACCTGCGAAATAGCGCAGTCGCAAAGCCGATGCGGTGGCTGATCCTGGACTGGCGGCCACCAGCTGAAAAGTGAATTCGGTCTGGCTGCTCAAGCCTGCGGCACTGGCAATTTTGCGATGGGTAGTCGATTGACCCACTCGTTTCAAGCCAATAAAATCCAAGGAATCGGGAGCAAGGACGGTAACCGGAATATGTGGATCTTCCCAGGAGACTCGAACAGTATACTCCAGGGAATCGCCCATATGTATCAGTGATTTGCTGAAGAAGGAAGTAACCTTAAGTTGGATTAATGGTGTAGAACTCGAATCATTGTCGAAGGCGGGGGAAGGGCCCTGGCTGAGTGATAAATTTCCGGTCGGGTTTCCAGGTAGAAGAGAATTGTTTTGGGCGGCTAACTCTCCCAAAAAGAAAAACCCCGGTAATAACAGAAGAAATAACCGATGTATCTCTTTGGGAAACTTAAGAAAATTGATTTTTTTAAAAGCCATGAATCTCATTCGCGCAATTAATTCGCGGAAGTAATATACAAAGGAAATCAAAAATCAGTCTTGTCATGGAACCAGAAATTTCATAACAGCCGGTTTTTATACCAGTCCACCGTGCGTTTAAGTCCTTCGTCCAATGCGATGCGAGTTTCATATCCGATGGTCTGCCTTGCCAGTGAAACATCGGCCATCGAATCCCTCACATCTCCGGTTCGGGAGGGCATGTGTTGAGCTTTGAGCGAAGTTCCCAATAGGGAGGCTATACGATTAAAAAGGGTATTGACAGAGGTGCTAGCTCCGCAGGCAATATTCAAAACGGAGGAACCTTTTAAGCCTTGTTTAGTCAGTGCATTTAAGTTTGCCCAGATTACGTTTTCAATAAACGTGAAATCGCGCGACTGCTCACCATCACCGTAAATGACCGGGTTTTCATTTTTAAGCAGTGCGTTAACGAATAAGGGAATGACAGCAGCATAAGTTCCATTTGGATTTTGCCAGGGACCGAAAACATTAAAATAGCGTAGGCCTACCAGTGTCATTCCCATCGAACTGGCGAAAGCATGGGCAAAAAGCTCATCGGAAGCTTTGCTGGCAGCATAGGGAGATAGGGGTCGTCCAACTTTTGTTTCAACTTTAGGCGAGCCCTGAAAATCTCCATAAACGGAAGAAGAGCTAGCGTATACTATTCGTTCAATTTTAGCCTGCCGGGCGGCATTGCAGAGCAGCACGAAGCCGTGCACATTATTTAAAGAATACAGTTCTGGGAATTGAATGGAACGGGGAACAGAACCAAAAGCGGCTTGATGAGAGATGCATTCAATTCCATCGCTGCAGGCGCGTTCACAATCTTCGGGATTATCGATAGAACCATCCAGGAGTTCCCAATCTCCTTTCAGACCCTGCAGATTATCGCGCAGTCCAGTGGAAAAATTATCAAAGACCCGCACGGAATGCCCTTGTGCCAATAGCAGCCGAACTAAATTGCATCCAATAAAACCAGCTCCTCCTGTGACCAAAATTCTCATCTGCTAATACTCCCATCAGAAGCAAGCATCACAGTAATCTAGCAGTGGGCTTTGCTTTTCTGACTTGTTTGATTCCATGCCCATTCTGGCGCTTATCTGCACAAATGAGCTCGGCAGATGAAATAGATAGTCGAATCCATTCGGGCAAGGCATAAGTCGCCGGAAAGGGTTAAATTTCTCCCCATGGATAAAAGTAGCCCGAATCTGATTGAGTCTTTAGTAGAACACTTGTCGTGGCTCCCCTCAGTCGGTAAGAAAAGTGCCCAGCGTTTGGCTTATTTTTTACTCAGCAATGATGCAAGCAAAGTGGAGCAGTTTGCTCAAACTCTCCTCAAGGCTCGGCGCTCTATTCGCCCCTGTTCCCGCTGTGGAAATTTTACAGAATTGGAATTGTGTTCCATATGTTCAAATGTGCGTCGAAATTCCGAGTTACTTTGTGTGGTAGAAAAGCCCTATGATATTCTGGCCTTTGAAAAATCTTCTGGCTTTAGCGGAACCTACCATGTTCTGGGGGGATGTATTTCTCCCCTCGATGGGATTGCTCCCCAAGACCTCAATCTCAATTCATTGTTTACACGGGTAGACAATGGAGCCAGGGAGTTGATTCTTGCCCTTAATACCACATCTGAAGGGGAGGCTACTGTCACCTATATTCGTGGCAAACTACAGGGAAAATCCGTTAAGCTGACACGTTTGGCCAGGGGCATTCCCATTGGCAGTGAACTGAACTATGTCGATGAACTTACCATGCAGCGCGCATTAGAAGAGAGAGTGCTACTTGAATGATTCTAAAGAAATGCTGATGAAAGCCGCCCAAAATTCTCATTTTGTTTTAGGCGCTGTTTCACCTGAACAATGGCCGCAAGATGATCTGCCGCAGGTGGCATTTGCCGGTCGCTCCAATGTCGGCAAATCTTCCCTGCTTAATTTGTTGCTCGGCCGCCGCCTGGCAAAAACCAGTCAGACACCCGGTAAGACCCGAGAAATCAATTTTTTTAAAATTGATGAGTCATTGTACTTCGCTGATCTTCCCGGTTTTGGATACGCGAAAATGGGAGGAAAAGAACTGGAACGAATGCGAAATATGACAGAACAATATTTGCGGTCGTGTAAAAATTTAGCAGGAGTGATCTTCTTGCTCGATGTAAGGCATCCCGAAAATAAAACCGATATCGAAAGTTTTGCCTGGTTTAAATCTTTAAGCACAGCACTGTTACCGGTTGCTACAAAGTGCGATAAATTGGGAATGCAGCAGCGCCAAAAAAACATGGCAGAATTAAAACGCATTCACAGTCTGGAAGAAATGCCTATTCCCACAAGTTCCTTCAAAAAAACTGGAGCTGAGCTTGTATGGGCTCAAATCGCCATGTTGATAAAAGGGGAAAATAAAAAGTAACAAACAGAGTTGGGTGAGCAAAAGCTTTCAAAAACGCACGAAGTATCGATGAGAGGCTAGAACGGGCGAAACCTATTGATTTTGCCATAATTTTTGCCTAACTCATTCTTGGCTGAATCTTGTGGATCGGGTGTACAATAATCCGACATGATACAGCTGCTCAATTGGCTCGGAAAACGATTTTTACTCTCTTATCCAGGAGAGCTGGTAGCCCTAGGTGCTAGCGCTTTGTCTTGTCTATTCCATCCACCCGCTAATCGAAAATCCGAATTTAGTCAGCTTGTATCACGCACCTACTTAACCGGGGTGGAAGCCATTCCCCTGGTTGTCTTTGTCGCTTTAATTATCGGTACTGTTACAATCGTTCAAGCTGTTTCAGTGATGCCTAAAATTGGAGCAGGTGATTATTTCGGTTCTGTAATGGTGGTGGTGGTTATTCGTGAAATGGGTCCATTGTTTACTGCCTTTTTAATTGCTGGTCGAACCGGATCGGCTCTCTCCACCTTTTTAGGTAACATGAAGGTTCAACAAGAGATTGATGCCTTGCGTGTTATGGGAATCAATCCTACCCGATATTTGATCTATCCCGCCCTGATGGGAACCATGATAGCGATGTTCGGCCTGACAGTACTGTTTAATCTGACCTCCATTTTAGGGGGCTATTTTGTGGTACGCAGTCTAGCGGGTATTATTCCCCAATTTGCTGATCTTGAGCTCTCTTTAGGACTGTTTCTCGAACGGATATTCAGTTCGATGAGTCTGGTGGATGGACTTTTAGCGATTGCAAAACCGGTCTTCTTCGGAATGGTAATCTCTCTGATTTCCTGCTATCACGGTATAACAGTGGGCAATGATACACGCCAGGTTCCCGATGCTACCAATCGTGCCGTGGTGAATTCCTTTGTATTTACCATAGTATTTGACCTTTTATTTGCAGTTCCCTTGCTTAGAAATCTGGATATTCCCTTATGAATATCGTACTTTCAGCCAACAACCTCTGTTACAGTATTGGAAGTCACAAAGTTCTGGATAGAGTCAATTTTTATTTGCCTGCAGGCGAGAGTCTATTTGTATGCGGTTCTAGCGGCCAGGGAAAATCGACACTCCTGCGACTATTGGCGGGCCTGGAAAAACCTGACATGGGTGTGGTGCGTATTTTTGATCAAGATATTCAAGAAATTGCACCAAAACGCTTTGATCAATTAAAAACCAAATTGGGATTTGTTTTCCAAAATTCGGCCCTAATATCGCATAAGACGGTCTGGGAAAATGTAGCACTCCCGCTTATCTACCATAATCTTGAATCTGCTGATCAGATCAAAGAAACGGTTGATAACACATTGGAAATGCTTCTGATCAAGCAATACCAGAATCTGTATCCTTCAAGTCTGAGCTTGGGAATTCAAAAGCGGGCTGCCATTGCAAGAGCCATAGTCACTCGTCCTCAACTAATTATGATGGACGAGCCAACGATTGGCTTGGATAGAATCAGCCGCGGTGTCTTACTGGCTTTGATCTCCAATATCATTCATGTCAACCATGTTGCCATGATTATTGTAACACATGATCTATTTGCTGCCCGGGAATTGAAAAGTAAAATCGGTGTGTTGAAGGATGGAGAATTGTTGGAGCCCATGGAATTTGAACAGCTACATGACAGCCAAGATACATTCGTAGCCCAATTGTTCAATGAATTGCAATTGCATTAGGAGTTTTGACTTTGGCCATTCGCTGGGATCATCATCGTAACTTGCTAGTAGGCTTCTTTGTCTTCAGCAGTTTAATCACCTTTGCAGTATTCATGATCCTGTTGGTGCAACGTAAGGGTTATTTCGAGACCAAGTTTAATATTTACGCGGTCTTTGAAAATGGTATTGGTCTGAGGGAAGGAACCGATGTTCAATTCAACGGGGTAAAAATCGGAAGGGTAGAATCAGTAAGATTATTGATCCACACTGGTTCTGCCGACGCGGTGGGCAAAGTCGTGCTGCATCTGGCTCTGGATAAGACTTACAATCACCTGATCAATGATCAATCGGTAGCCTTTGCCTTACGGGATAAAAATCTGGTCAGTGATCGCATTATCAATATTGAAAATATTGGCCCCTCCGAGCATACCCTTTCCGACGGCGATTCAATTTTGGTCAGCGATTCCCGCGATATCGAATCGGTACTCAGCCATTTGACTGCCCTCATGGGTAAAACCGATTTGTTGTTAACAAAAGTGGGTCAGGTAGTTCAGTTATCCACAGATTCTTCAACTACAATCGGAGCATTATTAGGCTCCCGAGTCGCCTATGATCGACTTCTGGGCTCATTGGATAAAATCGATTTACTCGCTGATCAAGGCCAAAAAGTTGCCTTACAAACTGATACCATAACTCAATTAGTGCTAAATAAGGTACCCAATTTGCTTGCACAGACTGATAGTATCACCAGCACACTGCTGAATACATCAAAGCAAGCCGAAATCTTAAGTATCGCGGCCAACCGTCTTGCCAGTGAAACTGGCGATGTGATCGGGCGGGTGGATCAGTTCTTACTAGAAGGCACTGACCAAATGGCGAAGGCAGGTGATTTGATCGATGCAGTCAGTAACTTTTGGCTCATACGCCGAAAACTCGAAGGCAAGGATGAATTCCCCATATTGGCAAATGGGGTCGGTCCATGAATAAACCGGCTTCGGGAGTTCGACTTTTTATTTGGATGCTGCTGTTTCCCATGCTTTCAGGTCTGTATGCGGTAACGGCTCCCCATCTGGCCCAACGCGGTTTGGATGCTTACAAGAAGGGCAATTATGAATCAGCCTATCTGTACTTTAACCGTGCTTTAGAAAAGGCGGTTCTCGAAGCTAGGGAAGATTGGAAAGTGATGGCGGTACTTAATCTCACTGACCTAGATATGGATTCGGAGCGATTTATTAAAGCAGAAAAAAGAATGGAGGCGCTTTCCAGACCCGAGAGTCATGAACTTGAAGCACTCTTATTGTGGAAGCGTTCACAATGTGCCTTTCGCCTGGGAAAAAGTGACCAGGCCATGTTGCTGTTGGATTCGGCCTTGGCCGTCGATGCAGGGCATAAAGAATATGAGCTAGCCATGCAGCAAGATAGGCTGCGTTACCGTTTGGAAAATGATTCCAGCCAGACAGAACAATGGCTATATGATTTCGAAGTGTTACAAAAGGAGACATCTAAAGCGAAACGACCTGGCTTGGTTGAGTTGCGGGCTCTGTATGAAATGCAAAGACGAGATTATAAAAGTGCGTTGCAATTTTGGAAAAAAGCCATTGATTATAATCGGGATCGCCGTAAACTTCTTCGAATGGCAAGCTGCATTCGGGAACAAGCTCTATGCTACATCGCCTTGAATCAATTGGAAGAAGCCAATACACTGGTGCTAAGTTCTTCTGGAATCTATGAACAACTCGGCCTCCACTTGCCTTCCTTAAAAACCCAAGCCCTCCAATTGTTTATCTTGCAAGATCCAGGAGCACTTGCAAAATTACGCCGAGATTTGGACCTTATTGGCCAAGGCGTAAACGGGTTTAATCTTGCAATTGTTTTGTCACAGTATCAGGAGAGTTTTCCTGGCCTCTCTTTGCGCCAGTAGCTTGGCGTGGTCTGATTTTATTCATCTAGACGACGTCTTTTTTTTTTCTAAACACAGCGAACCCTTTAAGGTTGTTTCAGATAGGCGTAGGGCCTATATGGCAACCGAAGCCGGCATCCTGGTTTTTGATTACAGAAAAAATGCTTGGGTCGATCATTGGCGGGCAGAGAATGATATCCAAGACATTTATTTTGATGAACAGCGGGATCGCCTTTTGGCTCTCATCTCAGGCCAAGCCTACGTTTACAACGAAACACTTGATCGCTTTCAAAGTACCGATTCTTTTCCTTCCCAGTCTCGAATTAAAGCGAGACCTCCAGGTTTAGGAATTGGCATCAATCTGAGCAATGGTTACACCTACATGGGTGATGCAGTCCGTGATCCCTATTTAAGAAGCGCAAGAATTCGCGATGTATCGGTTTTTGAAGATGATAAGCTCTGGATCTTAAGCCGTGGTTTTGGTGCTTTCTATGGTTCTGCTCGACATCGTCGCGCAGAACAAGTCTGGTTTGGCTTATCTGAAAAGCGGGTAGCTAGTATTCTGGAACATCAGGGATCACTCTGGATTGGCTCCGAAGCCCAGAATGGCAGTTTGATACAAACGAACCCAGCCTTATCGAAATGGGAGATTTACCCCAGCGGAGTGGAAAACGAATTTTCAAATGGAAGAGTGCTGAGTCTGGAAGCCTGGAATAAAAATATTTGGCTCGGAACCCCAGCCGGCATTGTTGAGTTTAATCCCAATAGCCGACAATTTAAGTCTTTTGATTTTTTTGATGGTCTCAAGAGTGATGCAATTAGCGCGCTAAAAGGCTGTGGTGATAGACTTTATGCGGGAGGAGAAGAAGGATTACATCGCCTGGCGAAGGATGCACACTCCTTTGAAACCATTAGGGGACCCGATGGTCCTTTTCCAATTCAATCAATCGATTGTGGAGATTCTCTATTGGTGGCTACCCGTTATGGATTGTATCAGTTAAGTCTTCGCTCGGAACCTGCTCGAATGAACATAGACAGCATTCGAAAACCTTGGCACCTGGTGCATCCTTTCAGCCGTGGTTTGTCTATTCCTTCGGCTCTTTATGGCTTAGAACAAGGTATTGCAAAGGTCTTTTGGATCCAAGGGGAGAAGGTCTTTTCGCTTCCGAGTGAATCGGGCGATCCCAAATTTTTGCTCGATAGACCAGGCCTCTTTCGGTTGGAAGTTGAAGGAAGCAACTTATTCGTGGCCCACCGAGGAGGTGTAACCATTTACTCCCTCAAAAACAAACAATGGAGGGATATAGACTTGGGTCAAGCAATTCCCGGCCATCGGTTATTGAGTTTCACACATTCAAGCAAGTATTTATGGATGGCAACGGAAGAAGGAATCAGTCGTGTAGAATTGGCTCCTTATCTTCCGTGAATTACTTGGCTGCCAGGTAGTATTGTTGGGATCGGCCTCAGCAGCCAGGGTGAAAATGAAAGCTCGCTATGATTTCGCGGTATCTCCTCAAGCCAATTTGCTCGGGCAATGTTGGGCACGTCTCGGTCGTTATACTCATGAAAATCGCAAACGATTTGATGAAAAAAAATATCGCAGCCAATTCTTTAATAATCAAGGTATGGGCAATTACACATGGTCTTTTCCTCCGTCAGGTACCTGTGGTGCTTACGGACGCTTCATGTCATACTATGTGAATGAAGTAATCGATCCCCAGGGCACGGTGCTTGATCTTTTTTTAAAAGACAGCGAATCAGCCAGCAATCTCGATCTTCAACTAGCCGAGAAATTGGGCCAAGCTGAAACAATTCTGGTTGAGTGGATGGGGATGCACAAGGACGGCTTTCGTTTTTTTGGACGAGAACTACATACCGCCCAGTTACACTTATATAGTCCCCATAATCATCTCGATTGGTGGGAAAATCCCAGCAGGCCCGAGAGAGACAGTTGCTACATGCAGATTCATCGGATTCCCTTGGGAATATCGGAAGGGGATTGTCCGGAATATGTTATTCTGACTACGCCGACTCTCTATACAGGAGTGGAACTGAAATCGCGTTCTTTGACTGCGCTTCGATTACATCCCAACGGAATTCCACCTGAAGTTCTCGAAAAGAAACTCTGGCAACAGGCGCACTGGACTGATTTTTGTGTCGACAGAACCATTCCTTCAGAGAAATACATCCAGGCCTTAGGTAGATGGGGTGAATATCTTTCCATGGAACCTGAAAATTCTCCTTCTTTCGGATTTTTCTTATGTGAGACAGACTTTAACGATTTAATGGTCGAGGTTGTGGTTAGCGCCTTGGATCATGCTACCGTGGCGATTCCCGAATTGGAATGGGTATTGGAAACTCTATGGAATGAACAGCCTAGGGTATCACTCTGGGGAGCGAGTCCAAAGTCCCTCAATCGTTATCTTTGCACACAGAAGATGCTGAACCGGGTCACCGGGGTGTTGATTGAGAGAAAAATGGCGAATATACTGCCTCGCCATGTTCTGATGGCTCGAGCCATCGTGTAACAATTGAAATAGCCATGGCTCCGTTTATCTGAAAGCCATAGGCCTATTTAGTTGCTTGCTATTCCCAGCTTTTTAGAATGCCAGGGCTCCACCTAATTCAAAGGTAATCCCCTCGGAATCAACTGCATCAGGTAAGAACGAAAGCAAATAATATTTGGCGTTGGCATAGATAGCGATAGGAATGATTGGCGGTTTTAGTTTGGCACCGGCCATCAAATGAAAGCCGATACCGCTTTCTAGACCGTCCTTGGCTAATCCCTTGGCCAGATCTTTGGCTAAGTTGCTTGTTATTTCTTCTTGGGTGGTGCCAGTTAGAGTAACATTATTTTTTGCAATAATTTTTTTCGAGGTTGCCACATTTAATACGGGCGTCGCTGCTCCATAGGTAAGACCGCCGCCTGCGTATAGCTTGACCAAGCTGACTACAGGTGGCAATTTAAGAAAGGGATAAAGTATCGATACATCACCTAATGCCTGAGCAAAAAAAGGTTTAGCCTCATTAAAAATCGGAAAATCAAGTTCGCTTTTTACTTCAATGGGATTAGCAAAACTAGCATGACTGAGTGTAACATCATACATTCCCAATTGAAAATTTCCAGTGGCTTCAATATCGATAAAGGGGAGGAAATCCAACCAGACTTTGACTCCGAAACCCTGAGCTCCGTCAACATCGCCTTGAGCCATGGTTATACCCGTTGATGAATTATTAACATCTAAAACTGCCTTGCTACTTTTCAAAGCAAAACCGGCATTTGGCGCCCAATGGGCACCCAGACCGATAATTGCCCAAGATGGCATTGTAACACCAATTAGCAAGGTGGCAGCAACTATTTGCCCAAATTTCATAATAAACTCCTTAAATAGAAGCCTATTAAATACCTTAAAATTTATTATCACGCAAGTGTAAGCAAACCCGCCATTCGACCCGATTTTAGCCCGTCCCGGCGGTATGAAAAAAAAGATTCTGGATCGCTGAACGTGCACTCAGAATGCAGATGGATGTTTTGTGAGGGGATATTAAATTCCAAGGCTTGGGCCTTGTTGGCTTCGAGAAAATTCAAGTGCCAGCGTGAACCAATATTTAATAAAAATTCACTAGAAAATTGTTTGGCCACTTCTTCACCAATTTCATAACGATTGCCAAAAATGCAGGGACCAAAAGCGAGGTGAGTTTCAGAGCGGCTCAGAAGACCTTTTTT